>JAGBGB010000305.1 GCA_017936205.1 Oscillospiraceae bacterium | reverse complement strand
GCTCACAATTCTTCGAACGCTCGGAGCGGACAGGCTGAATGAGCATCAGACAAACAAAGGTAAGCATTCCCATAAGGAACAGATTATGAATGAACAGACTATCCAACGCAAGGGAAAGCTGATCAAGCATGATGTAGAAGCTTCCCGAAATCATATCTGTACCGCCTGTAATCAGCAGATTCAGGGTACAGCCCAGCACACAGCCGAAGAAATGGGCTGCCAAATGCCATGAGAAGCCATGTTTCTTCGTCAGAATAAGGAGATATATCAACGAAAGCAACAGAACAGCGATCCCGATCCCTTCAGAAAAGAATTGGCATACCAATCCATTCAGGAACAACAAGGGAATTTTCCAACTTTTCTTCCGCCCCTTGTAATAAAGAAGGTCAGAAGTGCTGAATATTAATAATGCCGTTAGGAAAGCAGGAAGCAAGGTTACAGAAGCTCCCTGCACCCATCCATAGGTGTGCGAAAAAATCCCCGCAGGTGCAGCGAGAGCAAGTGCAACAATGCTGTATCTGAGATAAGCCTTCTCTGCACGACAGAACGGAATCAACAGAATCAAGCTGCAGCAAATCAGTGCTGCAGTTAGAATATGTCGGAGCAGTGGAACATCCACCAGCATGGCGGTAAGAAAGGCCGAAAGATAATTTCCACCGGAGGAAGCAGTATAATCCAACCATGCCTCTACCCCACCATCTCCCAGCTTATTCGCTACGAGCCAATCGGAGCCCGCAATGGGAAATCCATAAGTAAATACAAGTACAAGCCCACAAATAATTGCAAAAGGAAGCAAATTTTTGGAGTATTTCTGGAATTGTATGGCTTTCATTCTTTAACATCTCCTAACATCATTTCTTCTGCACTTCTAAGGGTTGTTTCGGTAATATTCGCACCCCCGATGATTCTGGCCAACTCCGCTTTTCGCCCTTCCAGATCAAGCGGGACGACTGTAGTATAAGTTCTGCCATCCCGCTCCCCCTTTGAAATTAAGAAGTGGGTATTGGCCATGGCCGCAATTTGCGGAAGATGGGTTACGCAGAGTACCTGTTTCCTACCGGAAACCATGCGAAGCTTCTCAGCGACCCGTTGGGCAGCACGACCGGACACACCGGTGTCAACCTCGTCAAAGATAAGTGTCGGAACTTGATCTCGCTCAGCAAGCACATTCTTAAGAGCAAGCATAATACGAGCAAGCTCGCCGCCTGATGCAACCTTGTTAAGAGGCTTTAATGCTTCACCAACATTTGCAGACATATAGAACGCTACTGCATCAGCCCCCAGAGGACCGAGCTCAGTTTCAGAAAACATGCAGGAAAATTGCACTTTTTTCATATCGAGGTCTGCAAGCTCCTTTAAAACCCGCTTGGTAAGAAGCTCTGAGGACGCCTTCCGAGCCTCACGCAGACGGAGTGCATCCGCCCATGCATGCTTTTCCGCAACCTGAAGCTGCTTCTTCCGCTGCTCGAGGCGATCATCTGCAAACTCGATCTCATCGAGTTCCTTTTTTGCATTGTCTAAATAATTCAGGATATCCACGCAAGTCACGCCATACTTTCGGCGCAGTCTGTGGATAACATCCAGCCGTTCCTCGATCCGTTCCAGTTCATCTGAAGAAAAGGACAAGGCATAACAACGGTCCTGAACCTGTTCAGCAGCATCTCGAACCTGATACATCAAATCTGACAGCAGTTCAGCAAGAGGAGACAACGAATCATCAAAACGACAGATTCTGGAAATGGAATGATGCGCCTGAGAAATCAAAGCCGCAGCTCCCTCTCCCCGTTCATCCCCATCCATAGCAGCCATTGCATCGTTAAGACCATCAGAAAGCTTCTCCGCATTCTGCACGATCTTTCGGCGGGCTTCCAGCTCATCATCCTCACCGGGCTTAAGATTTGCACGGGATATCTCTTCGATCTGATACTTTAAAGTCTCCATTCGACGGAGCTTTTCGCTCTCATCCATAGATAGGCTGTTGATCTCTCTCCTGATCTGTTGAACCTTAGTGTAGGATTCTTCATACTTCTTCAGAAGGGGCTCTATAGCAGCAAATCCATCAAGGAAGAAAAGGTGATAATTCTCATCGAAAAGAGCTGCAGAATCATGTTGCCCATGAATATTGATCAGTTGGATCCCCAGCTTCTTCAAAACATTCACTGCAACAGGAATCCCATTGACACGGCAGAGATTCTTCCCATCCAAAAAGATCTCTCTCTGGATCATCAGTTCCCCATCATATGGAACGCAATTGTCCTCGAACCATGCCAACGGCGGAACGTTATCAAAGATCCCTCGAACAGTGGCTTTGTTCGTTCCTGTACGGATCATGTCGCGGTAGGCTCTTTCTCCCATAATTGCAGAAATAGCATCAATTACAATGGATTTACCTGCTCCGGTCTCACCGGTCATAACATTAAATCCATCTTCAAATGCAATATCTGCTACCTCAATTACAGCGATATTCTCGATATGTAAAAGACGCAGCATAAGGATCACTCAAGCATGCGGCGGATTTCTGTGCTGAACTCCATAGCAGAATCCGCATCACGCATAATAACAAGAGTTGTATCATCGCCGGACAGGCAGCCCACGACCTCAGGCATATGCAGGGCATCAATATTCGCACCTGCTGCAGCAGCCAGTCCGGGCATCGTCTTGATCACGATCTGATTAAATGCACAATCAACCTTTGTAACGCATTCTCTAAAAATAACACGGAAGCGATCGTCGAAATGATCTGCTTCATTCTTCATAGCAGCACAGTAGCGGTAGCCGCCCATGCCGTCAAGAGTTTTGATGATCCGTAGTTCCTTAATATCACGAGAAACTGTAGCCTGTGTACTTTTGTAGCCACTGGCCTGCAGCTCCTTCAAAAGCTGCTCCTGGGTTTCAATATTCTTTTCGCTAATAAGCGTAAGAATTGTTTTCTGACGATGAGATTTCATATTTCCCCCTATTTAAGCTTATTTTTCACAATGTCAAAAAAACTGCGGTCACTTAAGTGAATTAACTTCGTTACATATCTGGACTTTGTAATCGTAATGGTATCGCCGGTGTACAGTCGCAACGCTCTGCCCCCATCCACAGATAGGAACGCATTCTTACGACCAATGCGACCAATCTCCACTGTGATCTTCCGTTGTGAAGATGCAACAACGGTCTTAGTCAGAATATCATGCGCACAAATTGGCGTAATGACAATATTCTGAGCAGAGGGTTCAACTATGGGACCACCGGCTGACATAGAATAGGCTGTGGAGCCGGTAGGTGTGCTGATCACCACTCCATCTCCCCCAAAGGACATCATCTCTGTATTATCGCACCTTACACTAAGCTGAATCGTACGCGCAACGGCTCCCTTGGTGATCACTGCATCATTCAAGGCATCATCTTCCAAGACAACCTGTCCCTCGTGAACAGCTTTGACATGGAGCATCATGCGCTCGTCCACTGTATACTGATCCGTTGCCAATCGTGAAAGCTCAGATAGTTCGCTGCTTTCCAATTCAGCCATGAAGCCCATAGTCCCGATATTTACACCAAGAACAGGAATTCCAACTCTGGTAGCAGCCTTAGATGCGTGAAGAATGGTCCCATCTCCACCGAAACAGATCAGAAGCTCAGCATCCCTCAGCTCCTGCTGCAGGTCGTGGAGTACAATATCCGAAGGCATCTCAAAATTCCGATCCACATCGAAGGCGAGGCAGGTCTTAGACTCGACCCCGGCTTCCTTCAGGATCCTTGCGGCTTGATTGGCATATTTAAAATTTCTATCCCGATAGGGATTGGGTGTCATAACAACTTTTTTCATAATTCCTCATGTGCGGCAGCTACAATTGCCTGAATATCAGGCTGAATGCCTTGATCCGGCAGCATAGAAAGATGCCCTAAAAATTCAATATTTCCCTCCGGTCCCTTAACAGGAGAGAAGGTTAGATTCCTTAAACTCATATTCAGTTCAGAAGCAAGACTGACAAAATTCTCCAGCACCTCACGATGGATAGCAGGTTCTCTGACGACGCCCTTCTTCCCAACCTTGTCTTTTCCTGCCTCAAACTGTGGCTTGATCAAACACAGAACCTGCCCGGTAGGCTTTAGCAGAGCCTTGATGGCAGGTAAAACGATCCGTAGCGAGATAAACGACACATCTATAACCGAGAGATCAAGGGGTTCTCCTAATTGTTCAGGTGTCACATAGCGAATATTGGTTCGCTCCATACAGACCACTCTGGGATCAGTGCGAATACTCCACGCAAGCTGACCGTAGCCTACATCAATGGCAAAAACCTTCTTTGCACCCTTCTGCAGCAAACAGTCTGTGAAGCCTCCTGTTGATGCACCGGAGTCGGAGCAAACGAATCCGTCAGGATCCACACCAAAATCTCGAAGTGCCTTTTCTAACTTCAACCCTCCGCGGCTCACATAGGGACAATGATTACCACGAACCTCGATCTGTGCCTCTATATCAATGGAAGTGCCTGCCTTATCGCACTTCTGACCATCTACATAGACTTCACCGCTCATGATCACAGCTTGTGCTCGTGTGCGGCTGTCACACAAGCCTCGTTGCACCAGCAGAATATCTAATCTCCCTTTATGCTTCATTGACTCAGCACCTCCTGCGCTGCCTTTGCCAAACCTGCAGCATCGATGCCGCATAATTGATACAGCTCAGCAACGGAACCATGTTCGATAAAGGCATCTCCAACATTACACGTTATTGTAGGAATCAAGATCCCCCGTGCTCTTAAAAGAGCCGAGATTTCTCTGCCCACACAGCCATTACGAACCGTCTCCTCCGCTACAAGCAGATGCTTCGTTTTAGTGACGGAGGGCATAACGATATCCATATTAATAGGCTTGACGGAATTTAACTTGATCACTTCTGCCGAAATACCCAGAGTGGACAAAAGCTCTGCTGCGGCAATCACCTCATTGATCAGTATTCCGTAACTGATCAGCGTGATATCCTTGCCTGTGCGGAGTACAGCATCCTCAGCAATCTCCTGATAGGCTCCGTCGCAGCCTCTGGGGTAACGGACTACAACAGGACCATCCATGTCGAAAACTGCCTGATAAAGCATGGCTCGGAGCTCGGATTGGTTTGCAGGACAGAGGATCTGCATATTGGGAACGGATCTGAGGAAACTGATATCAAAGATCCCTTGGTGTGTCTCACCGTCATTTCCGACCAAGCCTGCTCGATCCACTGCAAAGACCACATGAAGATTCTGCATCGCAACATCCTGCAGGATCATATCGTAGGCTCTCTGTAAGAAAGTGGAATAAATAGCTACAACAGGAATCCCACCCTGCATTGCATAGCCGCCTGCCATAGAAACAGCATGTCCCTCAGCTATGCCCACATCGTAGCAGCGATCAGGGAATTTCTTAGCAAAGCCTGCCAAACCGGTCCCATGTATCATAGCAGCCGTAATTGCGCAGACTCTTGGTTCCTTCTCAGCGATCTCGCAAAGTGTTCTTCCAAAGGTGTCTGAGAAGGAATGCCCCTTATTTCCCTTCGTATGCCCATTCTCCGGGTCGAAAACACCGATGCCATGGAAAACTGCGGGGCTATCCTCGGCGGGCTTATATCCCTTGCCCTTCTGGGTAATCACATGAAGGAGAACAGGCTTCTTGCATCCTTTGACCAGTCGGAGCATGTATTCCAGTTTCCGAATATCATGTCCGTCAACGGGACCGTAGTATTCGAAACCCATTTCTTCAAAAAATGTGGTTCCTAAAACAACACCCTTGTACCTATCCTTTACCCGAGAGGTAAAATCATAGAATGCCTTCCCACCCGGCAGGGAATGTGTCACAGAACGGTAGGCTTTCTTAACTCTAAAATACCCGGGCCTTGTTCGCAGGAAAGATAAATATTTCGACAGTCCACCCACATTGGGATTGATGGACATGCCGTTATCATTAAGGATCACGATTAGAGGCTCGTTGCTCTCCCCTGCATCGTTCAAGCCCTCGTATGCCAAACCGCCGGTCAAAGCCCCATCCCCGATCATAGCGATCACATGATAGTCCTGCTTCAGCATGGTTCTGGCGCGAGCCATACCCAATGCCGTTGAGACGGAAGAGGAGGCATGTCCGGCAACAAATGCATCACAAGCACTTTCTGTAGGCTTAGGAAATCCCGCCATACCGCCAAGGCAACGCAGCGTAGAAAACGCACTGCGTCGCCCAGTCAGAAGCTTATGCACATAAGATTGATGACCAACATCAAATAACAAGCGATCCTTCGCTGTATCAAATACTCGTTCAATCGCAACCGTCAACTCCACCACGCCCAAGTTTGAAGCAAGGTGACCGCCGGTCTTTGCAACGCTATCCACCAGAAAGCGGCGGATCTCCTCACACAACTGAGGCAACTTATCCTCTTCCAGAGCTAAAAGCTGCTCATGTGTTTGGATCCGGTCAAGCAATTGCATGCTTTACACATCCTATTCTGTATCACTTATTCCTTCCTCGGAACAGTGACTTTATATAATACAGTGGCTTGGAAACCATATACACAATATTGGTAGAATTCTTCATAGCAAGGTTCTTGCCGCAAGCCTTACCTGCAATGGTCATACCGGCGACCAAGGCAGACATGATCAGCTTAGCTACTGTGTCAGACCCAACAGAGGAAAGAGCACTAACTGCGATCACAGCCGAAGCCGAACCGGAAACAACACCGCAAATATCTCCAACCACATCATTGCAGAAGCTGGAAACCTTCTCCGCACTGCGGAGAAGCTTCAAAGCCTCAGCAGCGCCGGGGCGTTTCTTTGCTGCCATTGAATGAAAAGGTCGCTCATTTGCAGACATCACAGCAACGCCCACGATATCAAATAGAATACCCAGAAATACGATCAGCAATAATACAAGAAAGGCACCAACGGTTCCCACACCATCCAAAATACTGGAAGAAGCAAAGGATATGGTAGAGGAGATTATAACAGTCAGAAAAAAAATAAAAATGATCCATCGGACCTGACTGTGTTTCTTTTGAGATTTATTTTTCTTCTTGCAGTTGCCTTTCGAAGCTGAGCCGTTACTGCTCAAGGT
>JAGBGB010000304.1 GCA_017936205.1 Oscillospiraceae bacterium | reverse complement strand
TGCACTGTTGGTCACTCTGAAGCCGGAGAAGTTTCCTGATAACCATCCTTTAAGCGGAATGTTTTGGCAGGAGGAAGTTGAAGGCAAGGCATTTATATTGGGAGGCGGAAACTATTGTGCACCGGCTCAAACTGTGGGCGATTTCTTGGCACAACGCCCTACTGTAGCTTTGGGGGAGCTTTCTCCCACCTATCGACCGGGAGTAATGCCCTGTGATTTAAGAGCACTGTATCCCGAATCTATAATCAATACCTTGCGGAACGCAATTGTTGCATTGGATCAGCAGCTCCATGGGTTTGCAGACCCCTCAGCGATCTTGACCGCTCCTGAAACCAGAAGCTCTGCACCTGTTCGGATTCTGCGGGACGAGAGTATGCAGAGCTCCCTTCGAGGGTTGTATCCCTGCGGCGAGGGCGCAGGTTATGCCGGTGGGATCATGTCCGCTGCTGTGGATGGGATGCTCTGCGCCGAGCAGATCATCCATCAGTATGAATCGTAGGATTTTAAATTAGAAAAGAAGGATGCTATGGATCCTAAGTATATATTAAAAAAATATTTTGGCTACGATGCCTTCCGTCCCGGACAGGAGGAATTGATCCATGGGATCCTATCCGGACGAGATGCTCTGGGGATCATGCCTACCGGTGGGGGAAAAAGTCTGTGCTATCAGGTTCCTGCACTGGTGCTGCCGGGGATCACTCTTGTTGTGTCGCCGCTGATCTCCCTGATGCAGGATCAGGTGCTTTCGTTGAAGGCTGCCGGGGTCTCTGCTGCATATATTAACAGCTCTCTTAGCGGTGCTCAAATGAAAGCCGTGTACCGAAATCTGCTTTCCGGACAGTACAAAATTGTTTATATTGCACCGGAACGTTTGGACTACGGCGGCTTCGGGGAGCTTGCTGCCAAGCTGCAGATATCCCTGCTGGCGGTAGATGAAGCCCATTGTATTTCTCAATGGGGACAGGATTTCCGCCCCAGCTATTTACGGATTCTGAATTTTGTGGAACAGCTTCCTGTGAGACCTGTGCTTGCTGCCTTTACTGCAACTGCTACAAGGCAGGTGCAGGAAGATATTGAACGGATCCTAATGCTCAGGGATCCTGTTCGTGTGGTAACCGGCTTTGATCGAAGGAATCTGTATTTTGAGGTTCGTCAGCCAAAACAGAAGCAGACGGAGCTTCTGAAGATCCTATCACAGCGAAAAAACCAGAGTGGCATTATCTATTTCTCCACTCGGAAGAAGGTAGAGGAGCTCTGTGAATACCTATGTTCCGTCGGATATTCCGCAACCAGATACCATGCGGGCTTAGAGGAAGCAGAGCGGCGACAGAATCAGGATGACTTTATTCATGATAATTGCCTTATTATGGTCGCTACCAATGCCTTCGGCATGGGGATCGATAAGTCTAATGTCAGCTTTGTGATCCACTATAACATGCCGCAGAGCTTGGAGGCTTATTACCAAGAGGCAGGAAGAGCCGGACGGGATGGAACAAAGGCAGATTGTATCCTGCTCTTTAGCGGATCTGATGCGAAAATTGCACAGTTCTTGATCGATCAGCCACCGGAAAACCAAAATTTAACAGAAGAACAGTGGGAGGCTCTTCATTGGCGGGATATTCGTCGCCTGAATTGTATGATAGACTATTGCAAAACCACAAGATGCTTGCGAAAGTTTATTCTGGACTACTTTGGCCAGCAGGCACCGGAACGCTGTGATAATTGCGGAACCTGTGCTGTGGATTATGTTCCGAAGGATATTACCAAGGAAGCACAAATGATCCTGTCCTGCGTGGTTCGAATTCATGACAAGCTGAACTATTATGTAGGTGCAGCTACTGTGTGTCGGGTACTAAGTGGAAGCAAGGAAAAAAAGCTCCTTCAGTTAGGCTTGGACCATCTGTCTACTTATGGTTTAATGATGAACGTGTCTCGTGAGCGGATTCGAGATCTTGTGAGCCATCTGGAATCAGAAGGCTATTTGATTACTGAAAGGGAACATCAAACACTACGCCCTG
>JAGBGB010000303.1 GCA_017936205.1 Oscillospiraceae bacterium | reverse complement strand
CCTTGCATGAGGTGCCATTCGGAACAGGGCATCACAGATTGCCAGTCCTATCCCACCATATCCACCGGGAATTACGATCACATCGGAGTCGCAGATCTTAATAGGATCAGGAACGGGAATATCGTTTGAGATCCGCTCCAAATAAAGTTGATTTCTGCGGAAGGCATGAATGTATTTGACCTGATTTGCGCACACAGCTTCTGCCAAAACAGCAGCAGATGTATCAGGATCTGTATCTATTACAGAAATCTCCATGTCACTTTGTTCAGATTCAATACAGGAGCAAAATCCGATCAAAGCTTGATTCAGAGGAGCGTAAAACTTCTCTTCGCCGTTTACTGCAATAGCATTTTGAGTAATCATACAGAGTGACTTTTTCCCAGCAAAGCCACTAAGTGCCTTGATAAAATGGAATGCTGTGAGGAGCTTCAATTCAACACCTGCATGAAGATCTGCAGGATCCTCACAGAAAGCCAAAAGATTGATAAATAAAACAGATTTCAAATCACCAAGGGTAAGAACAGCTTGCCGCATATCCTGCTCTTGATTGGTAATGTAAATACAGGAATCCGTTTCACGGAAATACCGATCCGATAGCATGAATAGGATTACATTTCTGAATCGGTTTCTAAATTGAGAGACAATAGAAGAATTCTGTTGCTCAGGGCGCAGCAGAACAACCGCCGTCAATTTCGAAGGAGCAGATATAGGTTGTATAGACTCCGTTTGTTGCTCCCAGCAAATTTGATACATGGACTGTTCCTCCTGTGGCATTCTCAAGAAATGCTCAGCATCGTTTATACGCTTCAGTGCGTATTCTTCTACTTCTCCAATAAGCCGTCCCTGTGGATCAAAAAGCTCTACATGGAACAAAGCGATCTCGTCATTGCTCTCTCTATGAGCCAGGCGAGTAATGCGGCTATAGGTACTTCCCCGTAACGGGGAATAAAACTGCATATTTTTATAATTAAGCGGTAAGTACTTCCCTTCCAACAAGAGAATGCCGGAATTCATTGACCCGTCCAGAAGCGGAGGATAAAGATCGTATACCGAGGCTTCCGTTCGAAACGCCTCCGGGACCTCACTATAGAGAATGACAGAATTCTCTGATGCGTAGATCTTCAGTCCGGTTTGCCAATGCTGACCTAACTGAACAAACTCATGGGCATCGTCCTGCTGCTGCGTCAAAACCTGCGGATAGGAAGATAGGACCTCTGCCAAATCCACTGGCTCCGAGGGAGAAAGGAGTCCCCGGCAAAGAGTAGCTTCTATATGCTGGAGCCATTGTCCGTCATCTCCGCAGCTGGCAATGGTAATATGAAGGCTATTACCGTCTTCTTTTGCAATACAATGTAAAACTCGTTCTTCCTTCTCATTGCATGTAAGCAGCGAGAAGAATGTAACCGACTGGAAGCGGAAGGCTGTTTGACCAAAGTGCCGCTTTCCGATTTCGTTTGCAATTTCTACATAGACCGTACCGGGTAGTACACAAATTCCTTGAATTCTGTGCTCACGGAGCTCCATACAGGTCTGAAGAGACATCCTCTTTTCATAAACCCGTAAGCCATAGGAATCTGTAATGCACCGATCTAACAAGGGGTGTATGGCTTTCGTTTCAGCAACTCGAGATACATAGTCTCTTTGTCCTTCAAACCAACAGCGCTGTTTCGAGAATGCATAGGTAGGGAGGGATACGATCCGTACCGGAAGATGATCGTAAAGTGCAGAAAAGCTAACATCTGCACCCTGCAAGTACGCTTTTGCAATGCCATCCAGATCATTCAGCAGAAGCGCCGATTTCGCTTCCTCAGTCAGATTCTTTTGCTTAGAAATGCTAAGCAAACCGACTTCATCGGTCTCCATTGAAACAAGCCTGTGCTCTGAATAACGAGAAGAAGAAAACAGTTCTTCTTCAGACAGACATAGAAATTCCTCTATATCCCTAAGAACAATTGCAAATCGACAACGCTGCTGAGATCTGCCGACATTTAAAGAATAGCAAACATTTCTGAGACTTAGATCCCCGTGGTTCCGCAAATAATCCTGAAGTCCAAGGAGGTAACTGCGCAAGCTACTTTTCGTCCTTGCCGAAACCGTCAGAAGCTCATGCGTAAGCTCTAAGGTCATCGGTTCATTTGCAGCATCATAAGACTGAAGAACCACATGGCAATTGGTGCCACTCAATCCAAAGGAGCTGACACCTGCAGTTAATACACCATCCTCGGTAGTCCAAGGCTTCAGGGAATCATTCATGTATATAGGAGAATTGGTATAATCAATCTTCAAATTTGGTGCACAGAAATGCAGGCTGGGTGGTATCATGCGATGCTCCATCATCAGTAGAACCTTCACCACCCCCAATAATCCGGAACAGCAGTCCAAATGACCGAAGTTGGATTTTGAAGCTCCCAACGCACAGAACTGTCTGCGCTGCGTATAATGAGAAAACGCAGCAGTCAACCCGCCAATTTCAACGGGATCGCCAAGGCGAGTTGCAGTACCGTGAGCTTCAATATAGCTGATTTTTTCAGGATCGATCTGTGCTTCACTCCACGCCTGAAGGATCGCCTTCTCCTGTGCAGCAGAATTCGGAGCTGTTATTCCTATGGAGCTGCCATCTTGATTGGCACAGCTCCCTTTAATCACTCCATAAATATGGTCACGATCACGAACAGCCGCACGAAGAGGCTTCAAAACCAAACTAATAATGCCTTCTCCCCCACCGGTACCATCTGCAGAGGCATCGAAACTCTTGGTACGATCGCTGGAGGATGTTGTGCCTATGTCTTCTCCTGTCTTTTCCGGGCAGAAGAAGATTCGAATACTACCTACAATGGCCTGATCAATTTCTTTGGATCGAAGAGCCTTGCAGGCCAAATGCAATGCAACAAGTGATGAAGAGCATGCCGTATCGATCACCATAGCAGGACCGGTTAAATCAAGTAGATAACTGATGCGGCTTGCCAGAAAGGAAGTAACATTTCCGGAGAGCGAAATGCCCAACGATTCCTGTGGGATATCCTTCAGCAAAGACTCGTAGCTTTCCCCTACCTGATTATAACCGACATATACTCCTGTTTTGCTTCCCGATAAGCGATTCCCACCGTAGCCTGCATCCTCAAGAGCGCACCAGGCAGATTCCAAATATAAACGCTGAACGGGATCCATCAGTTCAGCCTCTCTGTGAGAGAGCTTAAACAGCTCCGGTTCAAAACCATCGATTTCGGGTAAGTAAGCACGGTGAGAGAAATTCTGAATATCTCTTCCATAGACCCGTCGAGCATAATCCCTCGCATCGAGGGCTCTCTTCTCGGGCAGTTCCGTGATCATATCCAAACCTTCACAAAATGCCTGCCAAACAGCTTCCTTATTTAACGCAGCTCCGGCCTTAACATCCATGCCGATCACAGCTACGCCGTGTTGCTCCTGTTGGGAAGGAATCGGATCCTTCCCACCCAGGAGTGACAAATCATTTAAATTCAGGTTCAGATTTAAATTCAGCATAGGCTCTCCGATCGTGCTCTACGCACGAATAACTGTAAAATCAAAATTTTGAAGAAGATCCACTCTTCCGCAGTCTTCAAATAGCTGACGCAGACGAAGAATCTGTTCCTCCTTAGGAGTTTGTTTGGTGCGGAAAATAGTCAACAAAAGATCAATAGTGCGAGTAGTCTCTTCCTCATTTGCCTGCCTTCCCTCCTGTTCGATCGTCGACTGAAGTTTGACAAGTTCGTTATAAGGAACAACTACCCCCTGATGATAGGCATCAGAATCCCAATTGGTATTTCTGGTAGCTACCGCAATACCCATAGCTCGGGATACAATGGGGAATTTGCAGGATTCAAAATGCTGATAAAGAGCCTCCTCATCCCCTTCAAATGCAAAAACAGGGATGTCGGAAATGTTGGTCTTCATCATATTCTTCAAAACATGTCCGGAGCCAACCTCCACACAATACTTGATCATAGCCTTCTTGAGATAAGTCATGCTGTCCGCCCACTGTACAGGGCTTACAATCTGCTTCACAAGAGATTCGATGACCTTATCAGCCCCCTGATAAGGCATAGCATTCACATTTGCAAGCACAGGAATCTGCGGCTCTCTGATTTCAAAGTCCTTAAGGACTTTGCCGAAGGCTTCTGCCGCAGGTTGCATCAAGGGACAATGGAAGGGAGCGCTGACATTCAGAAGCTTTGTTTTAATGCCAGCTTCGTCCAATTTCTTAATTGCACGATCAACAGCATCGACATGACCGGATATAACCTGCTGCGTACGAGTATTATAATTAGAGATCACAACGACTTCACCGTCTGCCACAGAAGCACACAGATCCTGCAGCATCGAAATATCTCTCGTCATGACAGCTGCCATAGCGCCCTGACCCGCAGGGACTGCCTCCTGCATAAGGCTTCCGCGGATCTGTGCCAGACGAACAGCATCAGCAAAGCTAAAAACTCCGGCACAAGTTAATGCAGATATTTCACCGAGACTATGACCTGCAAGAATTTCGGGGGCGATTCCCTTCTCCTGCAGCACACGGAAGGTTGCTACACTGGTGGTCAGAATTGCAGGCTGAGCATTCTTAGTGAGAGTCAATTCAGCGAGATCACCCTTGAAGCAAAGGTCGCTGAGGGAAAAGGATAGTGCCTTGTCAGCCTCTTCAAAGGTTCTTCTTGCAATTTCATACTTCTCGCACAGCTGCTTTCCCATGCCAATATATTGAGACCCCTGTCCCGGGAAAAGAAACGCTTTTTTATATACCATAATTTGCATTCTCCGGCAAACACCGGAGCACTCCTTTCTGAGATCTTTATAGGGAAGAATCTATGGTTCTTCGCCTTCAGGAATCTCCTCCGGAGCCGATAATATGGCACTGTCGGCTCCGTATGAGTTTAGCACTTGTCGTCGGTCTCTACTACGAAGGAAACCGTTACAAGGATCACTGCAAGGCCGCCCATAAGAGCAAGCTCCTTCCATGCAGCACCCATGCCATTCTCATAAAGGACTTCCTCAGCAGCCTTCAGGAACCATGTGGTAGGAACATAGTCGCCAACCTTCTGCAGCCACTCAGGCATCAGATCCCGGGGCCACATACAGCCACCGAGCATCAGAACAGGCAGGTTCACAAGTCCTACAAAGGCGCCGGCTACTACATTGTTCTTAGAGAAACGGCTGATGGTCAAACCAATCGCGATACATGCAGTTGCGAAGAGCAGTGTTACAAGCATGACCTGAATCGTAACACCAAAACTGTCGCCGAAGCTCAACTCTCCGTCCATGATCACAGGAAGCAGAGAAATGATCAATACCACCTGTACTGCAGCGACAATGATATAGCTCAGAAGGTGCTGCAGCAAATAGCTGGCTCTGGTTGTGGGGGTCGTCAGCAAACGGCTGTAAACACGAGTGACCTTATCCTCTAACAGGAGAGTGGTTGCAAAGGACATGAGGAACATCATACCCATTGCCAGATAGCCAAGAGAGTTCACAGCGCGGTCGATCTTCTCACCCTTACTCAGGTCAAAATTGCCATATTCAGCCTTGAATGTTCCGTCGAGATAATCCTCAACAACATCGTAGAACTTGTCCTCGTCTCCATCACAAAGCTTGCCGATCTCGCCACAATTTGTGCCGAAGCTAGCAATCAGCATTGTCAGAGGGATAGAGTCCGTATTTTCCTCAATGGCAAAGATCTCGACCTTAGGGCACTTTCCATCGATCATATCCTGAGCATAATTCTCAGGGAAGCGTACTGCCATATTAATGTTAGAGTTCAGAAGATCACTGTTAATGACATCAATGTCATCCTCGTAATCATGAGTATTCGCAGCAATCTTAATTTCTTCAACAATGCTCTTCGTCAGTTCTGACTGATCCAGATCAATGACACCGATCTCATATAGCTGCTCAGCATTATTGATGGAGATAAAGAAGAGATTAAGAACAATAGGCACAACGATCATCAGGATGATGTTGATGGGCTTGAGAAAGATTCTTTTTAAGTTATTTAACAGAACGGTCATGCTCTCTTCCTCCTTGACATCAGGATAGCGATGGCACTTGCACCAATCACGAACAGCCAAAGAATGCCGATATTCTGCAGGGCAATTCCGGTATCGCCATTATAAATAGAATTAAACATTGCAGTCTGTGCGTAGTAGTTGGGAGAGATGTACTTCAGTGCACCCATATCCATCTTCACAAATCCACCTGCCAAGAAAGTGCAGGCAATGACAATCAGGGAAACCATAGCCTGACCACGGGCTCCGTTACGTGTGATCATGCACAGGCAGGCACCCAAAGTGACAGATGCAGCAGACATGGAGAAAATGATTGCCAGCAGAGCCAGATAATTGGAGCCCCACTTTGCACCGTAAACCAGTCCGGTCAACAAAACGATGAAAATACCCTGCAGAGTGGTAGCGATCACCATGCCCAGCATCTTACCGATATATTGCTGATATCTCTTAATGGGAGTCGTCTTAATGCGCTCGCCAATCACGCCAAGATAGTCATCTGCAATGCTGTTGCAACCGTATTCTGCGCCGTACAGCAGAACCATCATCAACATAGCAATGGCATAGTAGCTCATTGCATCAGGCGTAGCCTCTGCATCAGTTTCCATCTGCGTGTAACCGTTCTCGATATCCAGATCCTGAGGCAGGCTCTTTCCATCAAAATGTTCCTGAACAGCAAAGTCAGCATTCAGAGAGTTGGTGAAGGTGTCAAATACGCACTTAACAACTGTTGTATCCACCTGAGTTGATCTACCGGTCTTAATCGTAATGGGAGTTGCCTCGCCGTCAGACTTATCGGCGTTCTCGGTAACCTTGTCTGTAAAGCCCTCAGGGAAATGGATCATTGCGGAAATGCGGTTTTCATCGGCGACCTCATCGTCGCAGGCAAGAGCACGACCATCCTCTTCAGATTCCACATTGTAGACCTTCATCCATTCACCGATGCTTACATCAGCAGTAGCATTCTCATCCTCGGTATTCTCTTCATCCTCCTCAGCTTGCGTTGCTTCGGCTTCAGGATCCAGAGTGCCCAGAGGCTCCAGTACCTGAATAATGCCGGTACTGAGAGCACCCTTGTCTTCGTTCAAAATACCAACCTTTACGGGCTCGATATTTGTATCAAACATATCACTAAATGCCGAACCCAGAACCAAGATGACCAGACTGAATGTCAGGATCTTGGAGATCAAGGGCTTCGTGTCCTTGAAGATACACTTTAGGGAGTGTACCAACTGGTAATAAATATTGATCATAATACTCCAGTTCCTTCCTTTCTAATTTGATCGGTAGGACTTTAGTCTCTCAGCTTCTTACCCGTCAGGGTCAGGAACACTGTTTCCAGATTGGGCTTCTCAACATTAATTGCCTTAATGTCGATCCGCTTGGAAATCAGCATTTCCAGAAGCTGGATCGTAGACATAATCTCGGGGTTCACATGAATCGTCAGCACATTCTGATTACGATCGCAATAGGTAACGCCGGGGATCCGCTTAATGGCCTCTGCAAGCTGAAGGCTCATATTATTGATCTCGATGGTAGCAAACTCTTCCTTAACAGTTTCGGTAACTAATTGGTCGATGGTGCCGATGGCAATCAGCTTACCGAAGTCCATAATACCTACACGATCGCAAATGGCCTCTACCTCTTCCATATAGTGGGAGGTATAAATGACGGTAGTGCCATTATGATTCAGCTTACGAATGGACTCGAGAATGCTGTTTCTGGACTGAGGGTCAACACCGACAGTGGGCTCATCCATGAACAGCAGCTTGGGCTTATGAACGATTGCACAAGCAATGTTCAGACGACGCTTCATACCACCGGAGAAGTTCTCGGAGGTGTCCTTCCGACGTTCCCACAGACCGGTAAATTCCAGAGCTTCCTG
The DNA here is from genome assembly GCA_017936205.1 of Oscillospiraceae bacterium. Taxonomy (GTDB): domain Bacteria; phylum Bacillota; class Clostridia; order Oscillospirales; family Oscillospiraceae; genus JAZOXB01. The sequence goes on along the minus strand of JAGBGB010000303.1, from coordinate 4,091 downwards.
TACAGCAGCCTTCAGCTCCGGTCCACGGAGACCGTAGAGTCTGCCCCAATAGATCACATTGTCATATGCGCTGAGCTTCTCGAAGAAAGCAAGATCCTGAGGAACATAGCCGATATCCTGCTTGATAGAGGAGCTGTCTCTGGAAATATCCTTACCGAGAACACGAACGCTGCCCTCAGTGACCTTAAGAGTACCTACAAGCATGCCGATCAGAGTGGACTTACCAGCACCGTTAGGTCCCAGAAGACCAAACACTTCGCCTTCCCGAACATCCAGATCGATCTTGTCCACAGCTGTATGCTGCTTATAACGCTTGACCAGTTTGCTGGTTTCAATGATATTCATACGATTTCCTCCTTAAATTGTCTTAGGTAAATTTTACACACAGAGTCATTCATCAAAGTATTCGATCATCTTATCGATCTCGATATCACCGGTCTCAAGCTGATCGATAAGTTGAGTTACAGGCTCTCCTGCATCCTTATTTTCGTTCTTAGCAGGATCAAGCTTAGAATCGATATATTCTGCCATCTCAAATACTGTGGGATAGGAGAAAACATCAGAAACATCCAGCAAATTATCGAAATGCTGGTTCAAGATCTTGAGGATCTCTGTGGAAGTCATAGAGTTGCCACCGAGAGAATTATAGTTCTCATAAATATCAATCTCTTCAATACTTAATACTCCGGCATAAATATAAGCAACTTGCTTCTCGGTGTGGGTTAAATCTGCAGCGGACTTACCCAGAATAACCACATCCTGAATGTTGAAGCTATGAGACTGACCGGACTCCGCACTTTGCATGCGCCTCTTCTGAACCTCAACCGCCTTACGAATATTCGGTGCCAGATTCAAAGCAAGGTCATCGGCAATCATGGCAAGAACGGAATAATTCAGCTCGCCGGGAACAACATTGAACAAACGATAGCTAATGGCATCATCAAGATATGCAATGGCGGAACTATTATCCAGAGAACGGAATAGAACCTGCGCATCCGAGACATCATAGTCCACTGCCATACCGGTCTCACTCCATGCAGGCCAGTTTAGGGATACAATGGGTTTTCCAAACAGGCTGCCCTGCTGTGCATATGCATCCAAATAGGAGTTTGCGGCAGTATAGTCCCCCTGTCCGGGACCACCCAAAAGGGTTGTCATAGAGGAATATGTGACAAATAGCTGTACATCCTCCCAATTCAGGAGGGTATCCAAGATTTTTGTTCCGAGAATCTTAGGTGTCACTACATTCCGGAATACTTCAAAGGGCTTATTGATCAGGAAACCATCACCTGCAACGCCGGCGCAGTGAACCACTCCTACAACCTTGCCAAATGCCTTCTCCAAGGACTGCAGGATGCGAGACATCACAGATGCATTTGATACATCCGCACTGACAGTCAGAACATCCACGTCCTTATCCTGAATTTGACGAATGCTTTGGATTGCTTCACAGAGCTTTTTATCTGTTCCCTCGTTCAGAATGGTATCCCACTGTTCTTCCTTAGGGAAGCCTCTACGAGAAAGAAGAATAATACTGCTTGCACCCTTTTCAGCCAAATACTTGGCAGCCTCTAAACCCAGACCACCTGTTCCGCCGGTGATCAGGACGCAGCCCTCAGAAAGATCCAGGGGAACCTCATCCAACTGAGCATCTCTGTCAAACTTTTCAAGCTGCTCCACATAGCGAACATCTCCTCGGAGTGCAACTCTGGGAGTACGATCCAGATTCAGCAATTCCTTCATGATCTGGTCGTTATCTGTACGGTTATCTGTATCAATGGATCGAGTGGCAAGATTCTGATATTCCTGAACAACACACTTTGCAAGACCGATAAGTGCAGCATTATCCGGCTTAACAGTCAATTCTTTACCGGACACCTTAGCACCATGGTCTGTCAGAACAACGATATCCAACTTGCCACGAATACGTTCCTTGATTAGAGCCTTCGTGAGATGGAACAAACCGTAAAGTCCCTTATCTAAGCGATCTTCAAAGCTCTGAAGAGGAGCATCTGCAGTACGAGGAGCGTATGCACCTGCATAGAGGATCGTATCGATCTCGGTTCCGCTAATGGCGGCACAAAGACTGCGGTAGCCTTCTTCGCTGCAATCTACATCGTAAATGTCGGTCTCGATTTCAGCAAAGCTATCTGCATTATCAACAAGGATCAATCTTGAGGAGACAGCCTCAATTCGATCGATCAAATCATCACTAAGAGCCTGACTGCCAATAACCATAGTTGTTCCAAGACTATGTTCGTAGGCTTCCTGACGGTCCTGCTGCATCCACTGGATCCGATAATAGCTCTTATCCTCGTAATTATTGAACTTATGGACCTTCTTAACCGTATAATCAGTAATATCTACAAGAATGTTCCCTTCCTTGTCCATAAGCTGAACATCATAGGTATAAGTCTCATCACTGGGAGCATTGGGATTCTTGCAAATTGCACGGCTGTAAACCTCCTGTGGGAGAGGTCTGTAGAGCTTCAGACTCTTGAACAGGAAGGGCAGATACACGCCCTCCATAGTAGCCTGAATGCCGGCGTTCACAGTTGCATCCAAAAGGCTTGTGTGGAATTGGAAGGTTTCAAGATCTCCGACAAAACGGTCATCAATTTTTGCATGTACATATAGGTCTCTGGGAGAAACATAGACCTTCTTAATATTCTGCCAACGAGGACCGAAGCACATGATCGCATCAGGCGTATCCAAGCCGGCTAATTGCACCGGCTTGCTTGCAAGAGATGGATCCGTCTCCAGAACTCGGAGATCGAAGGGACCGGGACAGGCCTCGGGGTCCAGCTTATAGGCTTTGCCCTCAACATGCTTGATCCAATCGGCTCCGTCAGCATCAATGGCACTCCTGCAGGTAGCAACCACAAATTCCACATAGCCTCGCTGCTTGGTAACAACGATCTGTGCTTCAACTTCTTCGTTGGGCTCCACTGCCAGAGGAGTCATAAATACCAGATCTCGGAGCTCAATTTCACCATCAATGTACTTGGAGCAAACCTCCCGTGCAAGCTCAACATAAGCTGTACCGGGAATGATATTTCTTCCCATGATCACATGATCATGGAGGATCCAGTGCTTCTTGACGCTGAAGCGAGTAATATAAATATCCTGATGGATGGATTTGAGCAAGCAGCGTTCTACCAAGGGATGATCATTGGCTTCACCAAACTCACTGACGTCCTTGGTTTTCAGAACTCGCTCATCTGCCCAATAGGGTGTACGCTCAAAGGGATAGGTCGGCAGATGGATCTTCTGAGGCTTCTTGCTGCCAAACAAAGCATCCCATCGGATGGTAGCGCCGTGAATGTAGCAACGACACAATTCCTCACAATCCTTCATATTGATGCCGACTGCATGAATACGAGAAAGGATCTCCTCCGCAGAGCGGTTGGTTGCACGGATCTCGGATTCTGTATACTCACCCTCCCCACGTTCCATACGCTTATCAGAAACTACCTTATAGCTTCCATAATAGACATTGCTGTCCCCGTTTTCTAAACCACGATAATTCAGACGGTTCAGCTTTCTCTTCAGATCGGAATAAGACAGGAACGGGATCGCCAAACGGAAATTATAGTGGCCACGTCCCTGAGATGCCGTATAGCACAGGGAGTCCAGATCGATCTCAGAATTTTTCTCCAATAAGTCAGTATAGCGACTGACATACTGTTCCAGGGACCACTTGGTCTTAGCAGAAATGGGCAGAACTCTGGGAGCAGAAACGGATTCAACCTTAGGCGCTCTGTATGCTTCGGCACTTTCCAGCAGAACATGAACATTGGTTCCACTGAAGCCAAAGCTGCTAACACCGGCTCGAAGGGTCTCCCCTTCCGTTCCCCATGGAGTAGCACGGTCCACAACGTACATTGCGGAATCCAAGAAGCTAATATGGGGATTCGGTTCCTCGAAATGAATGCTGGCCGGCAATGTCCGATTCTTCATAGAAAGAATGACCTTCATCATTCCTACAGGGCCGGAAGCGGCGACCAAGTGGCCTACATTGCTCTTAGCCGATCCAATACCACAGAACTGCCGATCATCAGAATACTTGCGGAAGGCATTATTCAATGCCT
>JAGBGB010000302.1 GCA_017936205.1 Oscillospiraceae bacterium | reverse complement strand
TGCCACGGGCGAAGACACAGCTTCGCCCCTACAGCGCATGATTTTCGCTGAAGACCTTGCTATATAGCGGTTTGCTTATTAAAGGTTATAACCTGAATTCCGATTTGTCGCACCGCTTCGTTCACCGCTGCGTAGGGGCGCGCATTGCGCGTCCGGTTCATGGCGTAACGCCATGAACACAAAAACCACCGAAAATGATGTATTTTTCCCAAAAATCGCAACATTTTTTCACAACCACCAATTCTTGGTGGTTGTCGGACGCGCAATGCGCGCCCCTACGAAGGGGTAAATCAAACTGTGCGATAAATCGGAATTTACGCTTTCTTTTGCAGCTCTGCAAGGCGTAGGAGGATGGTTGCGAGCTGGGCACGGGTAGTGTAGCCCTTTGGATTCAGGAGGAGGGAACCGTTTTGGCTCGTTCCTCGGATCAGACCCTTTGCGATGCACCACTGCATCGCCTCCGCTGCCCATGGGCTCACAGCAGCCTCGTCCGAGAAGTCGGTAGGAGCAGCCTCTGCTCCGACATCCATTCCCTGCCATTTGGCATACCTGTACAAAAGGGTGGCAAGCTGCTCCCGTGTCAAAGCATCATCGGGGCGGAAGAGATAGACGTCCAAGCCGCCGGGAGCATCATTGGGATCATAGGGTACCGAGTAGCCTAGCATAAGCTCCTGCTCCTTCGCCCAGAATGCAGGGAGCTCATAGTATGTCCCCGAAGGGATATCCCAATAGAGCCAAGCTCCCAATTCCTCCGGCAGCTTCGGCTCCCCTGCAAGTCGCCATAGAACCGTGACCATCATGGCGCGACTGACCGCAGTATTCGGAGAGAAGTGCTCAGAGGTCGTGCCATTCATAAGTCCCTTCTCTTCCACATAGGATACACCTTCATAATACCATGCCTCCGAGGATACATCCGTGAACCTTCCCTCCATAGCTGTAGCTGTAGGCAGGAAAAGTCCCATCACCAACGAGAAGAGCAGAAGAAGAGTCAAAAGCTTTTTCATATAAATCCCATCCTTTCAATTGTATTTCCCCTGCATTTCAGAAGAATTTAAGACAAAAATCGTGCATCCGTCAGCTGAACCACCGTATAGGCAGGCGCAGCATACTTCTGGCTCATTTCAGGATTTTCGAATATCACAAGATAGCAAGGGACGGTGTAACCGACCATCACAGCGGAAGAATAAAACAGCTCGATCACATGATCCCTCTCATACAAATGGGGGTACGCTTCTTGTAAATATGCCTCGATCTCCTCCACAGTCGCCAAGGAGGTTACACCGACCTCCACAGGGGCTTGCGAATGCACCGCAGTTACAGACAGCAGCTCCTGCTCACCTTCCGCATAGGATCGGATGCTTACATAAGTATAATGATCATGCACCACAGCTGTAAAAGGATCCTCTGTCTGTTCCGTAAGGGTATAAACATAAGCATATGGAGCTCCGTGGATGTCATACTCTATCTCCTCCGAGACCACAGGTGCTTCTATACCGCAGTAGGAAAGGGCTGCTCGAATCAGAGGATTGCTGTCCAGCTCCTCCGGTGTTACCGTGGGAGGTAGGACATAGAGCCCACTCGTAACATTCACAGAGCTGTGTCCCGCTGTGAGGGAGAGCCCCTCCCCCTCATACCGCAGCTCATGGCTGACATTCGGCTCGTAAGCTCCCCGATACGCTCCCTGCCCTAACAGAAGGGTCAGGAAGTGCTGCAGATTGCCTTGTGCCATGGCAAGATAGTCCTCAGTGATCGGGAACAAGGGCCCCTCCTGTCCCATGGGATAGGGATCTGCAAAAATAGGATAGATGTCACCCTCCGCAGCCTGCAGAGTATACAGCTCACGGAAGGAGATCTGCTTCAGAATATAATTCTCTCCACCTGCTGTGGGAAGCTTGGGCAGCTCCATCGGCTCAATGGGATCCTCGGTCAGAAAGTCCGTGAAATCAGGATCCCCTGTTCCATTAGGCTCAGGGGGAATATCAGGCTCTGTGTTCCCCGTGGTAGGCGGCTCCGTTGGCTCTGTATGGTCTGTAGGCTCAGGGCTCGTGGGCTCCCGAATAGGCTCGGAGCTCGTCGGTTCCTCCGAGGAGATCGGTTCGCTCCCTTGGTTGGAAGGCTCAAGGGGGGCTGTGGAAGGCAGGGTGGGCTCCGAGGTGGGATCCCCTTCTTCCGTGAAGGTAGGCTTGCTGTGCTCCAACAGGATCTCCCATTCATGAGGCTCCGAGGGAGACAAGCTGCCTAAGCCGATCCAAAGGGTGCAGGAAAGCAGCAGGAGCAAACACGCCGCTGCAGAAAGATACCATATAAGTCTACGCTGCTTCTTCTCCGAAGGGACAAATGCCCCTGCTTCCTCTATGTAGGTCGGATCCAGCTGATCCAGAACCTGTGTCAGCTTCTGCTGCTTCATATAACGATTCCCTCCTTCCTAAGGTGCTTTTTCAGCTTTTCTCTGATACGAAACAGGCGGAGGGAAATGGTATGCCGGTTGGTTCGGAACAATACCGCCAAATCCCCTACAGACTCAGCATACCAGTAGCGACGAACAAAAAGGATCCGACTCTCCCGATCCAAGGCTTTTAGAAAGGCATTGACACAACGGGCAGTTTCCGCCGCATCGAAGGCTTCTTCCACAGAGTCCGAGGAAGGAAAGCAGTGTTCCAGCTCGCTGAGGGCTACATCATAGGTGCTGTTTCGTTTGGCAGCGGTTTTGCTGTGATATTTTTTCAGTGCCTGATTCCGAACGATGGCACACAGATAGGTCAGCAGCGGCTTCGGTCTCCGAGGCGGGATCGTATTCCAAACGCCAAGATAGGCATCGTTCACGCATTCCTCCGCATCCTCCCGATCATTCAGGATGCCTTGTGCCAGTTTTTTACTTGCTGTACCATATTTCCTCGCCAATGCAGCAATGGCATCCTCCGACCGAGCAAAAAACAGCTCTATGATCTCATGATCCTCCAAAAGCCTCTCCCTCCTTTCTCCCTCATCTATATACTACGATTTCCCATAGAAATATCTCAAGCTAATTTGTATATTACCATAAAATTTTACAGATTTCTACCACACGAATCCCCCTCTCCGCTCGCCAAATTCCGATTTGTCGAGCTGCTTCGTTCACCGCTGCGTAGGGGCGCGCATTGCGCGTCCGGTTCATGGCG
>JAGBGB010000026.1 GCA_017936205.1 Oscillospiraceae bacterium | reverse complement strand
GACGCGCAATGCGCGCCCCTACGAAGGGGTAAATCAAACTGTTCGATAAATCGGAATTTGATCGGCTGGTGGGGGGAGTTTCTTTAGGCGAAGAGGGAGCGGATGTCCGAGAGGCGGGGGATGGTGTGATCGGCGCCTTGGGCTTGCAGCTCTTGGGCGGTGTATTTGCCGGAGGCAACGCCTATGGCGGTGATGCCGCAGGCTTTGGCTGCACGGACATCTACCAGATCGTCCCCGGCGTACCAGATGGCTTCCTTGGGGGCGGAGGTCTTCTCTATAGCCTGTTGGATGGGGTAGGGGTTGGGCTTGAGCTTGTCCGGATCGAAGGGAAGGGAACGACCCATAACATGAGAGAAGCAGGGCAGGAGCCCTTCACGCTTCAGGGCTTCTTGGATCACGGTGCTTGCGTTGCTGGAGACGATCATGAGCTCCATGCCGTCCCTGTGCAGACACTGCAGAGCCTCTGCCACATGCTCGAAAAAGGGAGTCCTTGCTACCACACGGGCTTCAAAAGCGGTTACCAGCTCCTCGGCTCGTCCGTTGATCCTCTGTGCCTCCTCGGGAGCATATTTTTGAACTGCGTACCTATGAAGTCGGTACCATGACTTATATCCGTCCATAGTATATAGGGTGGGATCAATGGGCAAAAAGGCAGCATAATGATCGCAAATGATCTCAGCCAGCTCCAGCAGAAGCTGTTCATCTCGATAAAGATATGCCAGCGTTCTGTCAAAATCTAAAATCAGCACTTGGGGCTTGTGTATGTTCATTGGTTTCCGTTCTCCTGTTCTTCTACGGGCAGGAGGCAGCCGTATTGGTCGAAGTACATGGCTTGGATCCGGAAGCCGGAGAATTTGGCGATCTCGTCCAGCTTTGCCTTCTCCGGGAAGGAGCCGATGAGGGTGAAGGAGATGCCCTTCTTCCGAGCTCTGCCGGTTCTGCCGATACGGTGGATGTAGTATTCATTTTCGTCGGGCACATCGAAATTGATCACGCCGTCTACATCATCTACATCAATGCCTCTGGATGCCACATCGGTAGCAATGAGCACGGGCAGCTTACCCTTGCGGAAGGTATCCATGGTTCGTTCTCTGATGGACTGCTTAATGTCTCCGTGGAGGCAGTCTGCCTTGACCCCGGCACGGCGGAGATCATCGGTGAGCCGCTGGCACATGACCTTTGTGTTGCAGAAAATGATCACTCGCTCGAAAACACCTGCCTCTAAGATCCGCAGCAGGGCAGTGGTCTTCTCCAGCCGAGGGACGGTAATGGAATACTGGTCGATATCCGGCTTGGATTCTTCCGTAGCGGCTACGGTGATCTCTACCTCGTCACGCTGGTACATCCAGCTAACGGTCATGACCTCCTGAGAGATGGTGGCAGAGAACAGCCCCAAGTTCTTGCGGTTCTTAATGCGGTTGAGAATGGCAGTCACGTCGTCGAAGAAGCCCATATCCAGCATACGGTCAGCCTCATCCAGAATGACAGTCTTGATCTTATCGAAGCGGATATTTTTCCGATTATAGTGATCCATAAGCCGCCCGGGCGTGGCAACGACCACCTGAGGCTTCGCCTTCAGTGCCTTCAGCTGAGGCTCCATTCGCTGACCGCCGTAGAGGACGGCTACCCGAATATCCTTATAATATGCCAGAAGTCCCCGCAGCTCGTCACCGATCTGCAGCGCCAGCTCCCGAGTGGGGGCTAAGATCAGCCCTTGGATCCCGGGCTCCTCTGTATCAATGTGCTCTAACATGGGGATGCCGAAGGCAAAGGTCTTCCCGGTGCCTGTGGGAGCCTTGGCGATTACATCTCTCCATTGCAGCAGGGGAGGGATCGCCTCCTGCTGTACCTTAGTGGGTTCGCTGACCCCCTGCTTCTTCAGAGCCAGCAGGATCTCCTCGCTGACACCCAGATCCCGAAAGCCTTGCATAGATTCCATAGTTTCTGTTCCTCTCTGTATAAAACGATTTATCTGCATAAGTATATCAAAAAAAACGGCTGATTGCAACAGAATTCCGCCTTTAGGGGAGGAAAGTGTAAAAAACCTCTTGCGTATCAGGGAAATCAGAGGTATAATAAACCATTATATCCCATCATTTCTTCGAGATGAAATGGGAAACACTTGCCTATATAGGAAAGGACGTATCATTATGAAGAAGCTTACAGCTATCGTTCTGGTGCTTGTACTGCTGCTGAACCTGTCCCCCGTGCTGGCGGCAGGAGATGCCATGAGCAGCGACAGCCTGAAGACACTGCTGAACAGCCAGACCCTGCACCCCCAGATCACCGGTTATCTTTTGGTGGATTCTGAGTTAGAGAAGCTCTTTGCCCCCTACGAGGGCTGGGATAACTATTCTAAGCTAAAAGCGCTGTACGACTGGACTGCCCGTAAGGTGCAGTATACCTGGGCTCCTTATTCTCAGGACTGGGCTCCTGCCTATGACTGCTTTGTGCCGAAGTATTATCTGGAATATACTCCGGGCTTGCAGGAATCCATTCCCTTCGAGATCATCAACCGCAGCTACCATGTGCTTAGCCGCAAGGAAGGCATCTGCTATGATTATGCAGCGGTGTTTGCAGTGATCGCTCGTTACATGGGCTTCGAGGCTTATGTACATACGGGCGATTTCACCTTTGAACAGGGCTACGGCAGCGGCTCCGGTCACCACGGCTGGACCGTGCTGGTTATCAATGGAAAGAACTATATTTTTGACCCCCAGAGAGACTACCGTATGAGCGCCAACGGAACCCAGGAGAATCCCTACAAGTACTTCGGTATTGATGAGGATCACGACTGGAGATACGACCCGGAAACCAAGGTCAATGCGGCTCGGGATGCACAGTTCCTCTCTGTTACCGCTCCCAGAAAGGCTACTTTGAAGGCAGAAACCAGCGGTACCGGCAGTGCTACCGGCAGCGGCACCTATGTTCTGGGTCAGACCGTGACCGTAGAGACCAACGGCGATAAGGCATTTTTGGGCTGGTATGATGAGAAGGGCAAGCTGCTGAGCAGAGAAAAGACCTTCAGCATCACCCTCACCACTGCCAGAGTCCTCCGTGCCGTGTACGAGGGAGAATATTTCAAGGATATTGCAGGTCAGTGGTATGCAGAGGATGCAACGGCTGCCTTCAACCGAGGACTGGTGGATGGCTCTGCGCCCTTTGCCTTCCAGGCAGGCAGAACTATGAGCCGTGCTATGGCTATGACCATGCTGTACCGTATGGTCAGCCCTCAGAGTCAGGCTCCTTCTGCAGGTTATTCCGATGTGCCTGCAGGCATCTGGTACGAAACTGCCATAAATTGGGGAACCAAAGAGGGCATCGTTCAGGGTGTAGGCAGCGGAAGGTTTGCTCCCAACAGCCCTGTGACCAGAGAGCAGTTCGTTACCATGCTTATGCGCCTTATGGACGAACCCAACAGGAGATCCCTGCCCTACACAGATTCCAACACGATCAGCTCCTATGCTAAGGATGCTATGGAAGAAGCACAGGCTCTGGGGCTCCTCAAGGGCTATACCGATGGCACTCTCCGCCCTCAGAAGGCGCTGAACCGTGGAGAGGGCGTGACCCTGATCATGCGTGTTCTGCGGCTGAGAGAGCGGTGAAAAGCTCTTTGTTAGGGTGTATATTTACTACAACGTACCCATACGATCATAGGGGAGTGATGTTCATATGATATTTCTGGATTGGCTGAAGGTGATCTTCCTTGGAATTGTAGAGGGTATTACCGAGTGGCTGCCCATTAGCTCCACAGGACATATGATCCTTGTGGATGAGCTGTGGAGAACGGAGAACCACCCTGTTCTCACAGCAGAATTTATGGAAATGTTTACAGTGGTCATTCAGCTTGGAGCCATTCTTGCGGTGATTTGGCTGTACTTCTCCAAGCTATGGCCCTTCCACAGCAAGGCAAAGCGGGGCAAGCGTTCCCAGTTTGCCCAGCAAAGTGACCATAGGATCGTAGGTGGCATTCAGAGCTTCTGTGACAACTACTGCTATTTAGAGAAGATCATTATGTGGCTGAAAATTGCGGTGTCCTGCCTGCCTGCCATTGTGATCGGTCTGCCTCTGGATGACTGGATGGATGCTCATTTGTACAATTCCTATGTGGTAGCGGCTATGCTGATCCTCTACGGTGTGGGCTTCCTGCTCATTGAGCGGGTAAACAAGAGCCGCAGACCTCGGATCCGCAGCCTTCGGGACCTGAGCTGGAAGGATGCAGCCCTTATCGGTGTGTTTCAGGTGTTGTCCCTGATCCCCGGAACCTCCCGCTCCGGTGCGACCATTTTGGGTGGGATCCTGATCGGAGCAAGCAGAGAGCTGGCGGCAGAGTATACCTTCTTCCTTGCCATTCCTGTGATGTTCGGCGCCTCTGCCCTGAAGTTAGTGAAGTTCGGCTTCGCCTTCACAGGAGCACAGGTGGCAGTTCTGCTGCTGGGCATGGCGGTGGCATTTGTAGTCTCTGTTCTTGCCATTAAGTTCTTAGTGGGCTACATTAAGAAGCACGACTTCTCCGCCTTCGGCTGGTACCGCATCGTTTTAGGCGTTCTGGTTCTGGCATATTTCTTAATCGCATAAATAACAGGAGCAGCCTCACAGAAACGTGAGACTGCTCCTCGTTATGTGCGCCCGGTGAGCGCACGTTCTATAGGGTGAAAGTCCCGAAGCCGCCCGGTAGTGGGAAGGTTTAGCCAAAGGCAAGGGTGTCCATCGTGAGGTGGAATCTGAAGAAAGCCGGATTTTAGGAGTTAAAAGGTCTCCT
>JAGBGB010000301.1 GCA_017936205.1 Oscillospiraceae bacterium | reverse complement strand
GGCTCTGGATCTGGAATCCAAGGTAGCTCTGAAATTTGTCTTTGATCCTGTCAATTACAAGGGCGATCTGTCCAAGCTGAGCCTGAAGGTCAGCTACACCGACATCCACGGCACAGCTAAGACCGTGACCTTAGAGACTCCCGAGCTCTACAACCCGGATCGGAAGCTCTATGCTTTCACCTTAGATGCACTGTTGGCAGCAGAGCTTCGGACTGTGGTTTCTGTTCAGATCTTCGCAGACAGCACTCCTGTATCCTGCACCCTGCAATACAGCGCCGACACCTACGGCAACAATAAGGAAGGCACATTGCTCGACCTGTGCAAGGCACTCTTCGCCTACTCGGATAGTGCCAAACGCTATTTTGCAGGATAATTTTCACCCAGGCCGGAAACCCCTCAGAGATCTTTCTTTGAGGGGTTTCTGTGAGACAAAGGCTACCCTTATACTTATTTCTAATAAAACGGATTAACCGTTTTATTATGACGCTGGTACGCGGCATGGCGGCAAAGCCGCCAAGAAATAACCTGTAATACTGTTCTTGCCGCCATAGGCGGTGCAGGATATTCATCCTGCAATAAAATGGTTTTCAAACCATTTTATCAAGAAACAGTATTATAGCACGGTCAGTGCGTCAACAATGTACGATGCCCCTTATCCGGCGTAATGATTCCGGATAAGGGGTAAATGTTTGTACAAGGATATATGGTGAGTCCCCATAGAAGAGATTGCAATTTCCCCAAAATAATGTATAATATATGTAGATATTTTACAGAAGGGAATGACCATACATGAGAGTCATTACAGCGTTTTTAATTCTTTCGATTCTGACCGGACTGTTTACCGGCTTTGTGGCAGCAGAGCCCATGGCAGAGGAGCAGATCCTCTTGGATGAGGAGGGGTGGAACACACCGAGTCTCGCCGACACAACCCTCCGTGCCGGACGCAGCAGTATTAAGAAGACAGCAAACGACTGGGCTCCCTATCTGTCGGTGAAGGAAAAGGGGACGGGCCTGGAATTTCAGTTCACAAAGGCAGTAGGAACGGTTTTCGAAGGGCTGTCCCGGAAGCTGGATTTAAACGGATTGCAGTTGAAATTCAGTTCTTATGAAAATAATGCCCCAAGTGCAAATGGAAGATTCGCCATTTCCTTTGGGGACGGGGAGTATGACCGCTTCGATTTTGGTCTGATTTTCGATACGAAGAACGGGAAGATATACATAGGACAGAAAGACGGCTCATCCTTGGTTGAAACCGGAACTGCCATCCTGCAGGACGGGGCTTTGACTTCTGCAGGCTTAAAGGGACAGCAGTGGACCATCGCCATGGAAAGGGAACCGGACGGCAATTATTTGCTTATTGTTCATGTAAGCAACAAGACCTTGCAAGGCGTTATTCCCCGGGGATTGATTGAAAACGCAAGCTTTGATCCTGCTAACTGCTGCATGGCAATTATGGCGGTGAAAAACCTGCCCAGCTTCTCTCTTACTCTGGAGGGCTGGAAGCAGACTCCGGTTCCGCAAATCCTGACGGAAGCAGACACACTCCTGAGAGGCACCGGGAATTATGCTGACACCCTCAATAGCTGGTCAAAATGGCTAAGGGTTGCGGAGGGGGCAGAGGGTGGTCTACATTATGATTTTACCGCTGCGGCCCATTCTGTGACGGAAGGCTTGGTCATTCCCGTTTCCTTAGATGCACTTCGCTTCCACTTTTCCAATTTGCATACAACAGATGCCGCAAAACTCGGAAGACTCTGCCTTACCTTTGGCACAGGCATGATGTCCCGGAGCTCCTTCGGTTTGATCTTTGAGTTTGGCAGTGGCAAGATCTATGCCTCCAATGCGGAGGTCAGTAACGGTACCGTCAGTCCGGGCCGAGTGGTCTCTGTTGGTACACCTCTGTTCTCGTCTTCCGTTTTTCAATATGAAAATATGGAAGGGAAGGATTGGACGGTTGACATTTCCCGTCAATCGGACGGGGACTATGAGGTTGCTATTGAAATTGACGGACGGCGGCATTGTGCAACAATAGGAGCTTCGGTTGTCAAGCATGACAGTGCATTCCGCCCGGAGCATTGCTACGCATATCTGATGTCCGCTCAGGCTAATACGACACTGAGTATTGATTTACTTGCACTGACACGGAAGGCGGTTCCCACGTGCATTGACAACAGCACCTTGATGGACCCTTATGTCCCAAGCACGGAGGTTTCCGTTGATGCCGACGGCACACCGACGTGGCTCAGCTCGGCAGCTATTATGGAGGTTAACATTCCTCGTGCCACAAAGGAAGGGACCCTCGACGGGGCAGTGGCTGTCTTAGACCATGTACAGGAAATGGGGGTAAACTGCATATGGATCACTTCCGTAGGTGAACCCGGGACGAAAAATGACGGTACTGCAGGCAATCACTATGTCAATCTGGGCCTCCAATCTATTGACCCTGCCATTACGGGTACAGAGGACTATGAACAGGGCTGGCAGATCTTCGCTGATTTTGTGGCAGAGGCACATAAACGCAATATCTATGTTATTTTCAATGCCATTACATGGGGAACAACCACGGATTCTCCTATTTATCAGGCTCATCCGGATTGGTACACCGGCAAGGATGCCTGGGGAGGCAAGGCCTGGGACTGGTCAAATGAGGCCCTGATTTCATGGTATACGGAAACCCTTCTGGATATCGTTAAGAAGACGGATATCGACGGTATTCTCTATGATTGTGAGCCCCAATATGCTAAGGAGGCTGTCTGTGCACGCTTCCGTAAGGCAATCCAAGACAGCGGCAGAAATTTGGTCTATATCGGGGAAAGTGCCAATGATCGCAGCGGTGCTTACGATATGGAGCAGTACGGCGTAATGAATTATAAGGGTTACGACAAAACCTCCACCGCTATCGGCGAGCACCAGAAGGATGATAAGGAGTTCTTTATTGACGAAGGCTTCAACATTGTTGATGCAGTCAAAAACGGCACCATCAGCGGTACAATAGAGGATCAAAAGAATGGTACGGGAGGTACTCACAAATACTACACCTATGCCTTCAGCAACCACGACAGTTATTATTTCTCTTTCAAAAACAATCTTTTAGATATTGCCTATCAGGGCATCTTCTCCTCCTACATTCCCATATGGTATTTGGGTGATGAATTCAATTCTACCCCCTCGGGCATCCGCCTATATTTCGACGCAACCAAATGGTGTAGCTTAGCATCTGAGGCAAATGCCGCCTTCTATGAAGAGGTAAAGCAAATGCTACGCATTCGTCGCGAGTATGGCTATGTGTTTGACCAAGCTGCCCAAAACCATCGGGACACAAACATCTGTAAGGTTGATACCACCGGAGCACTTGATTTGCAGGCCTATGCCCGTTATGCTGATAATACCGGCATCCTGATTGTGGGGAATCACAACACAGAAGGGAATACGGTGACAACCACAATCAGTGTACCCTTCGAGGGAATGAATTTGAGCAAATTTGACCGCTTTGTGCTCACAGATCTTTTGAGCGGCGAGGTTTTGGGGCGAGGCAGCAAGCATGAACTGACGCAGTTTACCGTCACCCTTCCTTATGACAAGCTGGGAATATATGCTATCGTCGGTGCAGGCACCGCAAACGAAGGATTATGCGTTGCAAAAGCAGAACATGCTTTGTTGCGCAATGGCACTGCACATCAGGTAAATACCGCTAATGTGTGGAGCAAATATGTCACCGTCGAGGAAGCTCCCTTGGGAAATGGTCTGCACTATTCCTTTACATCTGCTGTGACCACTACGGGGGAAGGCATTCGTGTACCGGTTTCTTTGGAGGACCTCTATCTCCAAATCGACAATCTGAGCGGATATATCAACAATGGAACTGCCTCCGATCCGTCCAAGCTTGCCCTTTCCTTTGGACCGGGGGGCTATGAACGGAATTCTTTTGGCATTGTGTTTGATTTTGCAAACGGTGCACTCTATGCAGGCAGGCAGACCGTAGGTGCAACGGATCGACTTGCAATAGACGGCACCCCCATCATCAAGGACGAGCGTCTGAAAGCGAGTAGCCTTGAGGGAAAACCGTGGGGAATACAATTCACACGATCTTCTGACGCAGGGTACTGCGTGAATTTGATGATAGATTCCGATGTTCTCACTGCTGCGATAGATTCTTCGTACATCCTTCAGACAGACACCTTTGATCCGAGAAGCTGCTGTTTCTATTTTACTGCATCGGGTGCAAATCCTACCCTCAGCTTTGATCTTGTGGGTTGGCGTAGCTCGGTGGAGCCGATGACCTATTTTGCAAGGGATGACATTTATAAGGTTCGTTCCAAGATTGCACTTTCTGAGGATGCTTTTGACCATGGCTTGAATGTGGATTTCCATGGAGCTTCTCCCCTTACAGGAGTTCAATTGCGGAAAACTGTGAGCTTGGATGGATTAACGCTCTATTTCGACGATCTTACCAACTACAGAAACTACGCCACGGCCAACGGAAGTACCAAATATGCTGTGAGTTTCACATCCGAGGGAGCACAGGACACTGCGTTCGGCTTTGTTTTTGATCTCCAACATGGTAAGGTATCCCTGTGTCTGAATGGATACTTGGGACGTCAGCTTTTCTCGGATAGCAATTTAACCTACAAGCATTTCCGTGATGTGCAGTGGTCCATGACCCTCGCGAGAAATCAGCAGGGTACTTTGACCGTGACAATCGCACTTCCGGACGGCACATATAGTGCCGACATTACAAATGAGGAGCTTGCTGCCGCTCGTGACTTTTATCCTGAGAACTGTAGACTGAATGTGATGGCTTGGGAAGGGCCCCTGGAGATGAGCCTTCGCTTGGTGGCCTACCATGAGCATTCCTGGGATGTAGACGGCGACGGAGTGCTGGAAATTCTCGCCATTGGTAACAGCTATACCACCGATGCATTATGGTACGCATGGCAGAGTGCACGGGACCTTGGTGTGGAAAAAGTAGCACTGGGAAACCTATATATTGCAAACTGTGATATGCAGAAGCATGCAGCCAATGCAGCCAACGACTCTCCGGCCTATCTGTACTACTTTAACGACAGCGGAACATGGGAAACCACAAGCGACTATAGAATCAGTTCCGCCCTGACAGATCGAAGCTGGGACTACGTTGTTTTACAGGAGGGGCATACCGTCAGTGGCTTGGAAAGCAGCTATAATGAGAACCTGTCCTATTTGATCGACTATGTTAAGGGAAAGCTGACAGCAACGGATAACCGAAATTCCAATGCTTCCACAAAGCTGGCCTGGCACATGACGTGGGCCTATCAACAAGATTGTACCCATTCAGCATTTAAGAGCTACAATAACGATCAAATGACCATGTACAATGGGATTCTTTCCGCAACAAAGAACAAGATTTGTACGAATGATGCCTTTGATATAATGATTCCTTCGGGAACGGCTGTTCAAAATGCAAGAAGCTCTCTCTTTGGAGATACGCTGACCCGTGACGGATATCATATGAGTACCTATGTGGGAAGATATCTGACTACATTGATGTTCCTCAAGTCCACCGCAAAGCTCACTGTTGATCACATAAGCTATATGCCCGGTGATATGACCCCTGAGGAAAAACTCATTGTAATAGAAGCGGTTAAAAATGCATACGAAGTGCCCTTTGCTGTGACACCTTCTCTGCTAACAGGAGAAGCTCCGGCCTCCGGATATACGCAGCTTAGCCTTGGCATAACAAAGTGTGCATTTTGGAACCCCACAGACAGAGCTTCCTATGATCGCCCAATTACACATTTAAGTAACAGCAAAAACTATTGTGCAACAGCCAGATTTACGAGGGAAGAGCTTCCCGTAGGATCTGTCATTCTCCTGGCAGAGGGGTGGAAGTATCGTCCTGATGGGTGGGATACAAACCACCTCCAGAGCGTTCCCCGGAATCCCGTTACCCAAGCACCCTATATCATAGTAACACCGGAATGGTGGGGGAATGATACGATTCGGGGATTTAATATCGGTAAGGCCGACGGAAGCTCCATGGAGGAGATCGGAGAAGAGGAAGTCTGTGCAGCCTTCCGTATCTATGTTCCGACACAGACACGCATTCACTCACACCTTAGTGAAACGAAGGTACCTACCTGCACCGAAAACGGCCTAAATGTCTTTACCTGCCCGAATTGTGGAGACAGCTACACAAAGGAGGTGGCAGCCCACGGACATATCGACGTGATAGACGAAGCAGCTGCCCCAACCTGCACCGAGACCGGACTGACAGAAGGCTCCCATTGCAGCCTTTGCGGTCAAGTTTCAGTTCCTCAGCAGCTCATTCCGGCAACAGGACACAGCTACATTTATGCCAAACTCAATGCCCTGACCCACTCAGTCACCTGCAAGAACTGTGACTATTCTGTCGAGGCATCCCACAGTTATGAGGATGGCTTCTGCATTTGTGGTGAACCGGAAGTTAAGGAAGCTGTGGAAGATTCTTCCTTAAAGCTGAATCACAGCTTGAATTTGGCAAGTGATATTTCTATCAATCTGTTGATCCCCAAGACCCTCCTGGAGGGCTTTGACATGGACACGGTCTATGTGGAGAGTGTCATTGACACTTACGTGGGTAACGGAAAGACGGGAACCACAACCATCCGCATCGACCCTGTAGAAAGGGAGTATTATTACTATTTCACCCTGGACGGTCTCACCGCTGTGCAAATGAATGATAAGATCTCCTCTGTCCTCTACGGCACCAAGAACGGGCAGCCTTATTGCTCCCCTGTGGATGAATACAGCATCGCAAGCTATGCCTATTCTCAGCTGAACAACCCCGGCAGACCGGAAGCATTGAAGATCCTCTGCGCAGATCTGCTCCGCTATGGTGCAAAGGCACAGATCTTCAAGAGCTACCGAACGGATGCCCTTGCAGATGCCAATATGACAGCAGCACACAGGGCATATCTGTCCGATATAGGGGCTGTGACCTTCGGAAATACCAATAAGGTTCTGAATGATGTTGACAATGCCACCATTACATGGGCAGGCAAGGCTCTGGATCTGGAATCCAAGGTTGCTCTGAAATTCGTCTTCGACCCTGTCAATTACAAGAGCGATCTGTCCAAGTTGAGTCTAAAGGTAAGCTACACTGACATCCACGGCACGCCTAAGACCCTGACCTTAGAGACTCCTGAGCTCTACAACCCGGATCGGATGCTTTATGCCTTCACCTTAGATGCCCTCTTGGCTGCAGAGCTTCGGACGGTGGTTTCTGTTCAGATCTTCGTAGGAAGCACCCCTGTTTCCTGCACCCTGCAATACAGTGCGGACACCTACGGCAACAATAAGGAAGGTGCATTGCTCGACCTATGCAAAGCCCTCTTTGCATACTCTGACAGTGCAAAATCCTATTTCATTGGATAAAACGAGGGAGCCTAACAGTGATTGCGGCAAAGCAAAGCAATCTGCTTCCTTGAACGAATCCGGGAGGTTATTATGAACAATATTATGAGAAGGTTCGGTATCGCAGTAGTTACAGTTCTTTTTTTCATGAACTTATGTCTGTCTTGTGTTGAAGCCTATCACACAGGGGACAGTGTGGAAAAGATCGAAAGTACGGTTCTTTCTAAAACGGATGCGACCTTGATGTCCGGCGTAACGGAATCGGCTGTTGCAATGAGCGGTGGGCATCAGGGGTTCATGCTTCAGGTGGCACCTACTGCTAAGGCGAGGCTGAAGGTGTCCTACAGCAAATACTTTACGGAAGGAAGCTCTAAAGCTACCCGATCTGCGGCGGCAAGCGATTTGAGCTATTCCTTCACCAGACCTACTGACCAAGCCGCTGCTTACGAGAAAGCAACCTCTCGCAATGTGATCTTTGCGATGAACGGGAACTTTGCCTTTGACAGTGGGGAGCCTATGGGTCTCATTAAGGTAGAAGGGAATGTGATCCACCCTTCTGACAGCAATGCGAAGATCTACTTTGCTATTTTGAAGGACGGAAGCTATGCCTTCCGTACCTATACCGATGATCACAGTGATGTTCTTGAGGCCGTTGCCGGAAGACAGTGGCTTGTTCGGGACGGAAAGCAGATCAAGCAGAATGCAGAGCAGCTTTCTGCCCGTACTGCCATTGGCCTGAAGGCAGACGGCACACTTGTCACCTTCGTTGTTAACGGCAAAACCAATTCCTACGGAGTTACCATCAACGATATGTCTGAGCTTATGTTCTCCCTGGGTTGTGTAGATGCCATTAACTTAGACGGTGGTGGATCTTCCCTCTTTGCTACACAGAGAGAAGGTAGCTCTGATTTGGTGATCCGCAATTCTCCTTCGGATGCAGCCGGGGAGCGGAAGGTTTCTTCTGTGCTGTTCCTTGTGACAGAGCCTCAGTCGGATCGGCTCTATTTCGACTTTACCAATGATGCTGCTGCCAAGGAGAGGTACAAGGCAGATATTTATGGGGACAAGAATTTTGACGTCGGGAGCTGGCACTATCACCACACCTATTCTACGGCACCTGCATTCGATCATACAGCAGGAACCATGTCCTTTTCCACGACCGCTGCACATCCTGCGACCCGACATATTCATCCCTTGATCACATCCCTCAATTCCAGCTATACCGGAGGACATCCGCTAAGATATGTTCCTACCGGTGACGATTATTTCAAGGTCAGAATGAAGGTCGAGGGCTCCACGGATGGGTCTGCCCATTTCCGTCTGATGTATGCGATCGATGACGGAGAGGAGAGTACAGCGATAGCTTGGTCCGGAGCACTCCCTGCAGAGTATACCACTGGAGACTATTTTGTTTTAGAGGGGAAATTGAATCTTAAGGAAGCAGATGCCATTACAGCTATCCGACCGGAGGTGTACAATCTGCTGATCGAGGATCCTGCCAAGACCACTGTGAAGTTTACTTATGATTACATCTATGTCGGCCCTGAGGTCGGCGCGACAACACCTGATTTCCTGTTGTTCGATTTTACGAACGATAGGAGCTCTAAAGAGCGATATAATACCATTCCTTATGGCTTTATGAACTTTGACAGGGCTGACTTGGGTTACTGGGCAACGGCGTATAATAGCTCTAACAGTGCATTCATAATTGACAACACAGAAGGCCTACTCCATGTAGAGGCGACAGACGGCTACAGTGGCTCGGAGGAAGCAGGGAATTTGACCTACGGTCCCTGGGTCAAGACAACCAATTCCTACGGACATTTTACGGGACGAACGACCTATTCTTATTTTCCCTTCAGCTTTCCCCCTGGGAATTGCGATGTTCTGCAGATTCGATTCAAGACAGATAACTGCATGGTACCCACAGGGAAAAAACCTACCCTTGTTATGGAATATTACTATACACAACAGGATATGCATAGCTATAAGAACGACATTCGTCAGACATATTCCTTGTCCAACGGCACCTTCCAAACACTGACCATTCCTGTGAGTGTCGGCTTCAAGACTGCGGATATGATCAAGTGTCTGGGCTTCCGTTTCCAGAATATCAAGGGGAATACGATCGGTGACATTGCGATCGATTATATCTATGTGGGCCCTGCCTGTAATGCTCCTGAGGCATCCCACAGCTATGTCTATACGGTGATTGACAGCCGTACCCATTTGATCCGCTGTGAAAAATGTCTGTGGTCGGCAGAGGAAGCTCATACATATATAGAGGGGTTCTGTATCTGCGGAGAGTCGGAACATAAAGAGCCTGTGGAGGATGCTTCCCTGAAGCTGAATCACAGCCTGAACCTGGCAAGTGATATTTCCGTAAATCTGTTGGTGTCTAAGGCCCTTTTAGAGGGCTTTGACATGACTACGGTTTATATGGAGAGTACATTTGACACCTACGAGGGCAACGAGAAGACCGGAAAGTCCGTTATCCGGATAGAACCTGTGGAGAGGGAGGACTACTATTACTTCACCCTGGACGGCATGACTGCGACACAGATGAATGACAGGATATCCTCGATCCTCTATGGTACAAAGGATGGTCAGCCCTATTATTCTCCTGTAGATGAGTACAGCATTGCTACCTACGCTTATTCTCAGTTAAACAATGCAGCAAGGCCGGACAGCCTGAAGGTCCTTTGTGCGGATCTGCTGCGCTATGGCTCTAAGGCTCAGGTTTTCAAGAGCTACAGAACAGATGCCCTTGCTGACGGAGAAATGACAGAAGTCCATAGAGCGTATCTCAGTGATATGGATCGTGCCGACTTCGGGAACACAAATCACATTCTTGATGATGTTTCTGACTCCTCTGTTGTTTGGGTAGGGAAAGCCTTGGATCTTACCTCCAAAGTCACACTAAAGTTCGTTTTCAAGCTCACAGCGTACGAAGGGGAGATAGGTGATCTGCAGCTCCGTATCAGCTATGAGGGGATAACAGGTCAGATGAAAACAATCGTACTCAAGGAATCCGAAATCTACAGTGCCGAGAAGGATCTCTACGCATTCTCCTTCAATGGGCTTTTAGCTGCGGAATTGAGAACTGTTGTCAGTGTTCAAATTTATGAAGGCATGACTCCGGTTTCCTGTACGCTCCAATATAGTGCCGATACCTATGGAAACAATAGAACAGGTGACCTGTTGACCCTATGCAAGGCACTCTTTGCTTACAGTGACAGTGCAAATATGTACTTTAAAAACTAAACCCTTATAAACAAACTCCACTTTCCGGAGATTGAACTGAAAGTGGCTGTTTGTGATTTTTGCAATCATTAACTTCATGAATGTCTTTTTTGGAAAGAAAATGTAGTGCTTTGTAAAAATTTGGATTTAACTATTGTGTTCAAAAGGCATATGTGTTATATTCATACTAAGGACAAGGGTGAAGGGAATATTTTTGAGGAGCTTTCACAAATGTTCCTTTTGTTTGTCGTACAATAAATGAGCTTTTAGGAAAGGATGACAGTGCACATGAAGCGTATAATCTCGGCGATTCTTCTGGTTGCAATTCTCTTGACATTGCTGCCGCAACAGGCATTCTTTGCAGAGGCAGCTACTTACACAGCCTCTGATTGGAGTACCCTGATCAACAATTACAAGAGGATCCTCTGTGGCAGTGACAGTGTGAATTGGGATGACCCTGTGATTCGGGATATCGTAGGGGCTAAGAGCAGCACTACGGGTCTGTCTACCTCCGGCATCAGCTATAAGGCCGGAACAAAATGGCAGGACTTAGAGAAAAACCGCTCCAATAGCAATCGGATCTTCGGCACGGTCAATATGACCGCAGAGACGAAAAGCAATACCATTCGGTTGCAGTTTAAGGATCTGTACAGTCTGGCTCAGGCATATGGAACCCGTGGAGCCCAGTATATCTACAAGGACAGCAACGGTAATGTGGTGACCCAGGAGCTCTATAAAAACCAAGAGCTAAGGGATGCCATCTTCTTCGCACTGAAGAAGGGGCAGAATTTCTATAGCAAGGCTTACTTTGACTCCCAGCGTGCCAGTGCGAATCGCAGTGCTATCTACAACTGGTGGGATTGGTCCTACGGAGGACCCCTGGAGATCCTGCGTACTTTGCTGGTAATGTATCCCTATGCTAATTCTACAGAGAGCACCATTGCCAAGTATTACACGGATAATTGTCTGCATTTCATCAATGTATGCCGTCCCAATAATGACGGGCAAATGGATACGACCACTCTGGCGAACCGCCGTACCAGGCTGAATATCTGCACCATGATCTCTGCCTTGACCAAGAATACCACCCTTATGGAAGAGACCAGGACCAATCTGGCCTACTATTTAAAGCCCCACTATGATACAGTGGAGGGGGTCAAGGAGGACGGCTCCTATATTTGCCATAAGTATTGGGGTCTGGAGGGAACCTACGGCACAGATGTCTTGGGCGAGCGTATAATGAATACCTACTCTGCCATGGCAGGCACTGCCTTTGCCTTAGAGGATGCGGAGAGTATGGTTGACTGGCTGGAGACCACCTTTAAGCCCACCATGCATAAGAATATGATGATGGTGCCCTTTACGGGACGGTTCCCCGCTATGGGCTTCTCCTACATTAGGAATCTTATGTCCAGTGCTTTGTTATTGGTGGGAGCTTTCGATGGAGCTTCTGACCTAAAGATCAAGCAGTTTGTCCGTTCCGCTCTCCTGCAGGATACACCGGAGGAGACGGAGAAGGCCTATGCCTATTATGCTAAGGCTATGGGTGATGTGAATATTGCCCAAACACTGAAGGACATTCTGGTAGATCAGAACATTCCTCTGGATGAAAGGATCTACGGTGCGGTACGCTTCCGTAGTGACCGTGCAGTACAGCAGAACGAGGGGTATTCCGTGGCACTGTCCATGAGCTCCAGCCGCATCGCCATCCCTGAGAGCATTAACGGCTGTAACCGTTACGGTTGGTTCGGTGGGGACGGAGCACTGTATGTTTATAACGATGAGACCACCTATAAGACGGATCAGTTCGGGGAGCTCTATACTCGGTATGCCAATCTCTACCGAGTGCCCGGCACCACGGAGGAGGACAGCACGCTTCGGAAACCATGGAGCAACAAAAAGGCGTATTTACCCGGCACGACCTATAGCTATAACTACTCCACCAATACGGAAAGCTGGACACTGGAAAAGAACAAGGACGGCGTGGATGCAGCTACCTTCGTCGGCGGTGTGGAGATGGCAGGGAGCTTCGTCACCGCTGCAATGGACTTCGAGGCATACAGCTGGTCCTCGGCGGAGTCTAAGTCAGAGGTATCTCTGATGGAGCGTGCCAAATTCGATCCGAACCTGGAATTAAATAAGAAGAAGCAGGTTCTTGCCTCTGATCTCACAGCAAAAAAATCCTACTTCATGTTTGATGATGAGATCGTATGCGTAGGTACGGACATTGACTTCACCACCCGTACCAACAATGTCCACACCTATGTGGACAACCGTGCCCTCTTCGAGAACAGCAAGGTAGACGGAGTGACAACCTACGGCACGGAAGATATCCAGGTAGACGGTGTCATGCTGGAGAAGGTCAGCAGCTTTTCTTCTCCCAAGAGCTTTACGAATCCCAAGTGGGTCCATGCAGAGAGCTTCGGGGGCTACTACTTCCCCTCCGGCGGACAGGTCTATGTGAATAAAGCCTTCCGTCAGGCTACGGATGATGGAGACGATACCAACGATGATTGGAACAAGTACAGCCTGGATGCTACAGTAAAGAACGGGGCGTACAGCTTCCTTGAGCTGTGGCTGGACCACGGCAGCAAACCCGTAAACGGACAGTACAGTTATGTCATGCTTCCTGAGAAGAATGTGGAAGAGACCAAGGCATATACCCAGTCTCCCGATGTGGAAATTGTGAAGGCTACTACCTCCCTCCATGTGGTGAAGGAGAAGAAGCTGGGCATTACCGCCATGGTCTTCTGGAAGGCAGGGACTTACGGTGACATTACCGTAGATAAGCCCATGATCGTCATGGTCCGGGAGAAGGACGGCAAGTACCTCCTCGCTGCCAGCGATCCCACTCAGAAGCTCTCTACCGGTACCATTACCATTAACCGCAGCCTCCGTACCACCCGTGCTGATTCTAAGATCACCCTCAGCGGAACATCTAAGATCAGTCTAAAGATCAACTTCAGCGGCTCCAGAGGTCGGACCTTCGAGGCAGAATTCGTGCCTCAGACCTTCGACCAGCTCATGTTCGACTTCAATACCAAGACCGCAGGCAAGTATAAGAGCACGGTCTACGGCTACAAGAACTATGCCGATGCAGGGCTGTGGGCAACGGCTCACATGGATGAGAGTCTGACCATCTCCGACGGATTTATGACGGTGCCTCTGACCACTCGGAGCGGCGTGAATACTACCATGATCCAGCCCTCCGATTCTACTGCCAATTATGCCTTCGCATCGGATACGACTAAAGCAAATTTCTTAAGCTTCGCCCCAAGTAAGGCTGAGATCTTCCAAGTGCGGCTCAAGCTGGACAATGTCAAGAAGAACGGTGACTATGATCCCGGAGTCTACCTGTATTATCTGGTAGACGGTGCCCAGTATTGGAGCAACAGCACCTCCAATCCGGATCGTGAGTCCATTAAGTTAGCCATTGATACAGCCTGCTTAGACGGAGGGAGCTTAGAGGGGCAGTATGTGACACTGACCATGAATCTGGGCTCCAAGAAGATCTCTACCTTCAATAAGCTCAAGGGCGTGTGCTTCAACTTCGGCTATCTCCAGGGAGGAACAGCTACCATAGATTATATCTATATCGGGCCTAAGACCGAAGCACTGCTCTTCGACTTCAGCAACGACGGAAGTAACGACCGCTTCCAGGAGGGGGCTTACGGTGGACACGACTATGATCGTCAGGATAATCCTGCATGGGCTACCGCCTGTACCGACCAGGCCGGCAATATATTCACCGTGAACAATGAGGACGGGACCCTGAGCCTGTATACCTCCTGCGACTACTACGGTACCTTGGGAAGCAGTGAGCATTACGGAGCCTATCTGGCAACCTCCGGCACCTCCGGCAAATACGGATGGCAGGGAAACACAAACCGCCACGCTCTGTCTTATGATCCTGCCAATGCGGAGATCCTTGCAGTTCGATTCAAAACCGAGGGACTTGTGGCTCAAAGTGGAAAGACCCCTAATCTGCAGCTGGTCTCCATCGTAGAAAACGATCACATTACCGTAAACGATTATACCAATTCCGTTCCCTTTACCATTAAGGATGGGGAGTATCAGACGGTATATATGCCCATAAGCGATGCCTACCGCGCCTTGGACTATGTCAAGTCTTTGGGCATCCGATTCCAATATACCAAAGCTAAGCAGGAAGGCTCCATCGCCAAGATCACTGTGGATTATATCTACATGGGACCGGAAGCCGATATGCCTGAGCCCAGATTCACTGTTACCTTCCAGGATGAGAATGGAACAATCCTCCAGAAGCAAACTGTTCCTCAGGGTGAAATGGCGATATACAGCGGCAAGGCTCCCACTAAGGCATATGACGCTGCCTATCACTATGCATTCATGGGATGGGAT
>JAGBGB010000025.1 GCA_017936205.1 Oscillospiraceae bacterium | reverse complement strand
GCCTTCGTCATTCTTGTATGCCTTCAGGTCCAGGATCTTGTAAGCCTGGAACTTCTTCTGGGAGGCATCGATGGTGTCGTTGTTCTTGATCAGGATGCTGCCGGTGTTCTCTTCAACCTCGGTGAGAGCAGCAGCGGGGAGAACCATGACCAGCATCATGGCCAGTGCCAGCAGGATGCCGGCAATACGCTTTACGTTTTTCATTGTCATTTTCCTTTCATGTTTTAGTTTAGATGGTCGGCTTAGAAAAGGTGTTGTTGGCATTAGGGAGTGATCTCTTCCTCCCTTCTGCGTTTGAGTATGGTATACATCAGGGCGACACCTACTGCAATCAGCAGGCTGCCTCCCAAAGTATATGGGAGTGTACCCGAACCGCCTGTAGCAGGCAGCTTTGCTGCGGGTGCGTTGGTCAGAGTGACCAAGGTGCTGTCGGGATCTGTCAGATCCACCTTTACTCCGGTCATAGGCATGCCTCCGTCTACGGAGATCTGTACCTTCTCACCTGTGTAGAACACCTGATAGCCGGAGGCAAGCTCCTCTACGATCACATAGTAGCAATTCTTCTCAGGAAGCACCACATCGGTAAAGCTCCCCTTCCAGCCACCGTCAGAGGTGAGGGCAAGCTCCTTCACGAAGCTGACCTCCTGTCGGGTCTCCCCTCCCTCCTCTGCTATGTTCTCTACATAGTAGAGGTTCAGGGTCACAGGATTCATAATATCGGCATTGACCCCCTCCCAGTGCTTCTCCGCAGGGATATCTGTCACAGCACTGGCATTGGTGATAATGACCGTTCCTTCCTCCTGTCCGGGCAGCTCTGGCTCTGTAGGCTCCTCGGGATCCGAGGGCTCCGTAGGCTCTTCAGGCTCTGTAGGCTCTTCGGGATCCGTAGGTTCTGTGGGATCCGTAGGCACCTCAGGCTCCTCAGCTTCTGCAGGGCCAAGGTACATATAGTCCACTCTCACAGACTGAGAGTAGAGATCGTAGCCGTTCATATAGATGCCGATTCCCTCTATATTACCGGAGATGTTGAAGTCACTGCCGGTGGTGAAGGTTTGCAGCACGCCATTTGTGGGCTGGAGCTTGCCGAGAGTATACTCATGCACAGTACCATTGATGGTGTATCGGAGGCGTAGGTCTGCCTCTAAGCTCAGGCTGTCCGGTCCATCGACTATGAGACCGATTTCGAAGACATCTCCGGAGCTCGCCGTATAGCCTGTATTGGCGGTATACTCAACAATGGTCGTCTCGTTCATAACGCTTGAGATCACCAGGTAGCCATTGGAGGCATAGGGTGCGATATTTGAACCGATGGGATCGCCGAAGGAGCTCTTTCTCGTCTGGCTCCAGTTTGCCGCAGGATTCTGATCCTGCTCGAAGTCAAAGTACAGACTGTTCTGATCCACATGCTCCGGCATAGCCAGCGTCATGATGCTGTTGGAAGCACCGCCATCTACAACGAAGTAATCTGTTTCGATCCGCACAGCTCGAACCGTATCTGACGAGGAGTCACCGATCTGGATCTGGGACAGAGTTCCGTTATAACTCACTACGAAGCCCATATCCTTCTCCACAATATAGTAATGATAGCCGTCCTCCGGAGCAAGAAGATCCTCGAATACATCGTACCAGCCATTTTCCTCACTGAGGATCAGGCTGTCAACAAGCTCCGCCTTCCCCCCGTTATCCGGAGCCAGATACAGCTGCACCTCTACAGGTGCGATCTTCTTCTGAGGAACCGTCTCATCCCAGAGCTTTCTCACAGGAACTGCAAGATAGACCTCTTCATGATAGGTATTGGTAATACGCCAGCCAGGAACCTGTCCCCCAACCACCGTTTCCTTGCTTTCCCATTCATAAAGGGTGAAGTTCGCACCGGAGGAGGCGGTTGTGGATGTAGCACCCTTGGAGTCGCTGTTCAGGGAGGTAAAATAGTAATTCGTAGAATTTCTAATGGCATACAGCTTCCCACTGCTGTTCACATTGAATTGTGAGCTGTAGTTACCGCTGGTAGAGGAGGATGTGCCTGTATAGATATTTGAGGAGGAGGTGTTCCACGAAGCATAATACAGCCTCATATATCTACCGTTTCCATTCTGGAGTCTAAATCCGCTCCCATCTGTGCTGGCTGTCCACTGTAGGGTGGGCTGATCGTTCAGAATCGTGGCAGTGGCATTTGCCTCAGAAACAGAATGGGAAAAGGTCTCTCCGTCGGTTGCTTGCAGTGCTTTTCCTCCGGTGACCAACAAGTAGGTCTTGCCGTTCTCGAAGCCATCTGCCTCTACCCAGCCCTGAGTGGTTATGGTTTCTGAGGTATCTGTTACGATCTCCTCATAGGAGATCTGATATCCGGCAGGGGCGCCTTCCTCCTGAACAGAATACACATAGGCATCTCCGTTTTCATCCTTCTCAGGAAGGTCATAGAAGAAACCCTTCCAATCGTTCTCCTCACTAAGGATCAGCACACGATCCGTGGGGGCACCATTGGCATAGAGGCGGATGGTAATGGGATCATGGGCTGCAGGTGTATCCTCCACCCATTCCTTCTCAACATAGAGCTCCTTACCGCCACCGACAAAATACTCATTATATACATCCAGAATCACTCGATGACCGTTCTCACTGAAGCGGTAGGCATCGGCAAACACCCACTCCTCATCGTTGGAGTTCAGCAGAATCACCGTTGCTTCTCCTGCAGTGCTCAGGTTCAGCTGAATGATATATTTGGACATATCAGGATAGTCAGGATTCCCCGCTGCGGAATAGGGGGGGCGTGACCTCCTTGATATAATAGGTCATACCGGGTTGAAGTCCCTCGCATAGAACCGTACCAAGCTCGTTGGTAGTGAACTGCGTCATGGGGATCTGGCTTCCGTTCTCGTCTACAACGAAAAGATTAGAGGGAATGGTGCACTCTACATCGTCATAGACCTCAAAAACTGCACCCTCCAGCAGATCATTGCTGTTCTTATCCCTCTTGACGATCTCCAACTCGTACATAGGGGAGATGTTAAAGTAAATCGCACAGTTAGACAGGGAGGAGCCACGCTCCAAATAGTAAACCGTCAGGGTGTGCTCCTTACCGCCTTCCAGAGGAACCAGATCGGTCGTCGTAACACCGGTAGTACCGGAAACACCGGGGCGATAGTTGTTTGAAGCATTGGCAGTATTTACAGCGTTGTTATGGGCTGTCTTGACAACGCCGGACGCAAAGTCGATCTCACCGTAAACAATATCGTGGACACCACCAAGGTCCAGAACCAAGTGATCATCAACGAAGACCCATACATCATCGTCCCCGGAGAATCGGAACTGCATATTCTCTCCCGTGGGAGACAGGTTGTCCGGACTTCCGCTATCTGCCGGGAGATAGAAGCTGATCTCACTCTTAATGCCGAACCAGTAGTTTGCCTCACTGTCCTTCTCTGCGTACTGTGCCTGACCATAGTTAAAGGGCAGGAAGTCATTCAGAGATGCCGCACTGTCAATACGCTCTGTGTAGTTGTAAATATAGAAGCGTTGGGCGCTCTGATTATAGGTAGCAGCATTCAGAGCACTGTTGTAATAGTAGTAGCCGCTCTCTTCATCATAGGAATAGAGCCAGTCACCGGTTCCCACATAGTTCCTGCCTATGGCATTGCTGGTGGTGAACAGTGCATCTCTGCGAGCATCGTTCCAGATGCCGCTTGTAATGGTACCGGAGAAGTTTGTAACACCCTCGGAGTTAGTGGATCGGACTTCGCCCTTAGAGATATTCAGGTCGCCGAGATTGAACACTCTGCCTATGTTACCAATATCGTTGGAAGAAGACGAGCCACGGATCCAGTCGGAGAAGACGATACCCAAGCCATTAGGATCCAGATACCACTTATTGGTGTTCCAGCTGCTGGTGTCCTCTGTCAGATCAATGCTGCTTCCATCATAGTAGGCGCTCTGCAGATTGAACAGCTCGTTATAGTCAAAGACATGGGTGGTAACGAAGTCTGCTGTATAGGGCTGATCTGCTACTACATCTACATTCTTACCGATATCATAGGTCTGTGCCACATAGTCCGGGTAGAACACCGTATCACTTGTTACCTGGATGGCGGTTCCGAGATACTCCGCTCCATAATAGACCTTGTTGATAATGTCATACCAGCCGTTGAGCTTGAAGGGATAATTGCCGGTGGAGCTCAGGGTAGCAGGGAGAGTCACATAGCCGTTTGCATCCGTCTCTACCAGCAGTCGGTCTGCGCCACCATACTTAATATTGGAGCTGTCGCTGTAGTTGTGGGCGCCCATCTGTCCGTCAAAGAGGACCTGACTGACAGCAGCGGCATATAGGCTAATAGAGGAATCCACCGCCCTCTTGCGGATGGAATTGGGTGAAATGGTCAGGAAGGAGCCCTCTCCAAAGAGAACTACATTGGGCGCCTTCACAGATGCGGAGAAGGCAGTTGCCTCTTCCGGATCAGAGGTCAGTGCCAGATATGCTGCAGCATCCTCTTCCTTGACCATGCGCAGATAATGGGTCTCTTCCTCGATCATGGTACTGATGTAGAAGGCATCTGTACCTGCAGTGGTGAAGTGCCACCGTTCAACCCGGTCTGCACCGGAGAGATATGTAGTCCCCTCTACCTCCATGCTTTCCAATTGGATCACAGCCAGCTCCGAGCCTTCTACCGTCAGAGCGTAACCCTTATCGATCAGAGCATATGGACGAGCTAACAGGATATCCAGATCATCCTCTTCCACATCGGTCTGCTTCATGTATGAACTTGCAGGTGTCCGAGTCAGGACCACAGCGTATTGGCTCAGGGACTCCGTCTTAAATGCAGAACGAACATTCCCTTGAGTATCAACTGTCGTATTCTGAACTGTAGGCTTCTGTGCCCCTTCCTCAGAATAAGAAACCAGAGCTCCCCGCAGGGGCTGGGTCCATTCCGCAGAGGTCTTATATTCAATGACCACCTCTACAGCTTCGGTGGGGTCAATTCTCTTCCCGTCTACTTGGAGGGAAATATCCAGCAGCTTCAGCTCCATGATCGTAGGCTCTGTCAGTGCCGTGGTATTCTCCATCAGCAGAGTCTCTGCCTGTCCACGCTTCTGCTCATATTCCTCCGAGTCTGCGGGGAATTCCCGAACCACCAGCTCGGCCTCCTCGGGAATGCCGGCTGTAACAGGATGGCTCAGTCTGACCGTTACAGACTCATCCTCATAAACCTTATCAAAGGGATGCTCCGCTCTGTAGCGGATATATGCCTCATTTAGATCTCCGTAACCCAGGATCTGCTCAGAATGGAGATCATAGGTCACATATTGTACACAGTTAGAGGAATTACCTTCGATGGCCTTCAGCTGTGCGGGACGGCAATTCTCTTCCTTCTCAGCCTTCACCTCCGGAATGATCTCCACTACCAGACCTACATGCTCACTGGTACCGTCTCCATCCCAGTCGTAAAAGACCACATCACCGGGCTGGGGCTCATAGTCCTCGTCTGCATCCCGATAAAGCTCCACTCCCTCAGCAGCCAGTGCATCGATCCATCTGCCGCAGTTGGAGTGAATGGGGAAGTCCTCTGCTCCGCCATAGCGCAGGCAGAAGGAGGCAAACATAGCACACCAGTCACCGTACATATCCCCGTACCATGCACCGTATCGGCTGTAGCCCTTCTGGGAGCCACTGTCCGTAATGATATAGTTCTTCTGACTCTCAGCGTAGCCAAGCTGGGTCTGTGCAATGGCAAGGACATCCTCCTGCCACTTGCCGGTCAATTTTACATCTGCGAAGGTAGCCTCCCAGTCCTCCTCACTCTCCAAATCCGCTTGAGGATCCGAATAGCAGGATACATCATGGGTATGCTCCTTCCGCTCGCAGGTCAGTTCCCATACACCATAGCACAGCTCTGTGTGCACATGAGCTTCATTCTCTTCCATCGTGCAGGTCAGAGCTTGCTGTGCCTCACAGAAGCAAGCCTCCCCATGAACATGGGTAGCCGCCTCAACCTCACCGCAGATCAGCTTATGTGTCTGGGGTGTCTGGAATACATCCTCGATCACATTCCCTTGGGAGCTCTCCTCCATGCCGCACACGACTTCCTGTGCCAAGAAATAACAATCATCATTGTGGCTGTGTTCGTCGTTCTCCTCTATGGTGCAGCTCAGCTCTCCTCTCACGGTAGCATAGCAAGCCTCACTGTGAACATGCTCAGCCTCGGAGGTCCCGGCAGGAATGTTCTCATAGCATTGTGCACTGTGGATGTGCGTGCTGCGCTCTTCCAAGGTGCAGCGGAGAGTTCCTTCTCCGTCATAGCACAGCTCATTATGGCTGTGAGCTACATAATCCGCTTGACCGCAGCTTAGGCTGCCATCTATAGCCCAACAGTCTTCTGTATGACTATGAATACCCAATGTTTGAGACGTACAGATCAGCAAAGGCTCCGACACGGAAACCTGACGATAGCACTCCTTGGTGTGGGTGTGCTCCTCAAGACCACAGAAAATGTCTGTTTTAGTCGTAATCGCAGGCAGGATCAGTGCATACGTCGTACAGAACACTACCACACAAGCTAAAACCATGACGACCTTCTGTAGTCGGGCTTTGATCTTCTTTCTTCTTTTGTATTTTTGGGTCTGTATCACGGAATTGTGTTCCATATTACTTCTCCTTAAAACCACAAAAAGTTCATTTTATTCCACTTTCTCATTCTAATAAGCCTAATATAACTCCTGTGACGTAACCAAAGCGTTACCAAAACCGCTTGTATATGGACTTATCTGAAAAAAATTTTAAAAAAGTGGCATAAAACAGGAAAACAGACCGATTCACGCCTCTTTTCTTCGGAAATACACCGCTCCGATCAGCAGCATCCACTACCGACCCATGTGCCTCCTTTTGCAAGAATCACCATGCAACAAATTCCGATTTACCGAACAGTTTGATTTACCCCCTTCGTAGGGGCGCGCATTGCGCGTCCGGTTCATGGCGGAACGGCATGAATACAAAAACCACCGAAAATGATGTATTTTCCCCAAAATCGCAACATTTTTCACAACCACCAATTCTTGGTGGTTGTCGGACGCGCAATGCGCGCCCCTACGAATGGTACGATAAATCGGAATTTGCCATTATGCCATAACTCGCATGGGAAAGGTGAGGGCTAAATTAAAATGCTGCCCCAAGAGGAGGTAAGCCTTCTCTCAGGGCAGCAGCAGGTATTTCAGAATTCAATCGGGAACAATGCGATTGCAGCGGATGGTGATCCGCTTTGCACCGCCGTAGGTACAGGTGAACAGGGTGAGATCGTAGCTCCCATCTGTCAGCTCAGGCACACAGTCCGCAGGGAGAGTCTCTTCCAGAATAACCGTATACTCATAAGTATTCCCTCGCACATCTACGAAGGAAACAGGATCGTAAGGCATCAAGGACGGAAGTCGACCGAAGTGCCGATCATAGTTGTGTGCCATGATCACCAGATCCTGCCCTTGGATGCTTCCGTAATAGTGACAGGGGGAGGAATATAGCTTCTCCTCTGTCCATCGGGACATGACCGGAAGCTCCAGATCCAAGGTAGGAAAGCTGATATAGCCGATATAGCCGTTGCCGTCTACCTCTAACTCCTCCATCACGAAGTCTTCCGAAGGGTCTGCTTCTGTGGGGATCGGAAGCCACAGCTCCTGCTCCGGTCTCGGGGTAAGGGGCGAGACATCCTCCTCTTGAGGAGGAAGCTCCTCCTTTTGGAGTCGGATCTGATCCACAAGGGAGTTGAGCTTGTCCTTGGCAGCCTCACCGGCTTGCCGATCCTCTAAATAGTTGAAGGTCAGCAGCCCCAGAGAGGCAGAGATCAGCAGAGTTCCTACACAGATCAGGATCACACCCAGATACCGTTTCATTTCGTCTCCTTCTTCCTGCGGATACTCAGAACGATACCTGCCAGCAACAGAAGGATACCCAAAACAGCCATAACAGGAATGGGCCAGTTCAACTGACCTGTCTGGGGTGCATCATTGTCATCATCGTCATCTCCGTCTCCGGGCTTAGTGGAATCGGAAGGATCAGAGGGATCAGAGGAATCAGAAGGATTTGAAGGATCGGAGGGGTTCGAAGGATCGGAGGGATCCGAAGGATCGGAGGGGTTCGAAGGATCGGAGGGATCCGAAGGATCGGAAGGATCCGAAGGATCGGAAGGATCCGAGGGATCGGAAGGATCCGAGGGATCCGAGGGGTCGGAAGGATCGGAAGGATCGGAAGGATCCGAGGGATCGGAAGGATTGGAAGGATCGGAAGGATCGGAGGGATCGGAAGGATCGGAGGGATCAGAAGGATCGGAGGGATCGGAAGGATCGGAAGGATCGGAAGGATCCGAGGGATCGG
>JAGBGB010000300.1 GCA_017936205.1 Oscillospiraceae bacterium | reverse complement strand
CTTTTCCTATGCCAAATTCCGATTTGTCGCACAGTTTGATTTACCCCTTCGTAGGGGCGCGCATTGCGCGTCCGGTTCATGGCGTAACGCCATGAACACAAAAACCACCGAAAATGATGTATTTTTCCAAAAATCGCAACATTTTTCACAACCACCAATTCTTGGTGGTTGTCGGACGCGCAATGCGCGCCCCTACGAAGCGGTTCGATAAATCGGAATTTGGCGATAAAAGGGGGACTGTTCTGTGGGGATACAGAACAGTCCTTGTTTTGGTGTATTTTATTTGATCAGGCGGGCGCGGTCCTTGCCGGGGAGGGCGAACATGGGGATGAAACGGTCCAGACCGGTGAAGGTCAGCAGGAGGATGGAGCCCACGATAATGAAGCTCAGGTAGTTATGTCCGATGATCTCTATGGGGGTGAAGTTCCGCAGGGGATAGACTGCGCTGGCTATGCCGGCGAAGAAGACCGGGAAGCAGTGCCAGGGGACCAATTCTGAGCCATACACACCCATGGCGGAGGTGAAGGTCGCCAGTCGGACACGGAGGCGATATTCGTCCTTCTCGTCCTTACATTCAACATGCTTCTCCACAATGTCACGGACAATGGGGGAAATGGTTGCGATCTGGGCTGCCTCGTCTGCCAGAGCGGCGTTGCCTGCCAGAGCCAGAACACCGCACCAGCCCATGAGCTGCTGCACATTCCGAGACAGCTTCACAACTAACTTGGCAAGAGGCTCGAAGGCATTCATGCTGTTCATCAATCCGCCGAAGGCAGAGACCCACAGCATCATGACAATGACCCAACTGCCTGCATCACTGAAGCCCACATAGAGGATGTCGTTGAGCCAAAGGCTCAGGTTGGCAGTTCCTGCGAAATAGCCGAAGATCAGGGAGGATACCATTCCCACTGCCAGACAGATCATGGTATGGAGCTTCAGGAAGGACAGACCGATGACCAAGATCAGGGGAATGACCATGTAGTAGGGGACACCGCTCTCTACCTGATTCAGCAGGGCAAGAGCGGAGGGGCGCTCGGCTTCTAAGGCTGCACTAGCCTCGGCAGGGATCTGCGCAATGGCGGCTGCCACATCTCCCTGGGTGTTGGGCAGGTTGGAGCCTGCAAGGAACACCACCACCAGACCGAGGGCAAGACAGCCGAATGCCCACACAAGCTGGTGCTTCAGGCGGTCGATGATCTTCACATCCTGCATACCGCAGGACAGGACGGTTACGTCGGAGATCATGCCGATGTTATCGCCGAAGCAGGAGCCACCGGCAATGGAGGACAGGGTCAGCAGCTCGTTGCCTCCCACCAGATGGTTCAGCCACAGGAAGATGGGAGCGCAGGCTGCGAAGGTTCCCCAAGAGGAGCCGGTTGCAATGGACAGCAGGCAGGTGACGATCATGGCAACCAGTGCAACGGTTCGGGCTGTTACGCCCATCTGCA
The DNA here is from genome assembly GCA_017936205.1 of Oscillospiraceae bacterium. Classification (GTDB taxonomy): domain Bacteria; phylum Bacillota; class Clostridia; order Oscillospirales; family Oscillospiraceae; genus JAZOXB01. The sequence continues at coordinate 2,352 of JAGBGB010000300.1, read as the reverse complement.
GTGCCAGATTGATAAGGGCTGCTCCCACACCCGTTGCCATGAAGCATTCTGCCACACCGTAGGCAAACATCAGGATGAAGAAGATCAGAACAATGTGCTTGACGGAATCCAGACATTTATTAAAGGCCGCCTCAAAGCCGCTACGGTACAGGGTCATGTACACACCGATGGCGCTAAAGGTGGCAATGGGTGCTGCCAGAAGCAGATCCAGCTTAAAGACAATGACCATGCAGGCGAAGATCAGCAGGGGAAGGAATTTAAAGATGGAGATCCAAACCGAAGACTTTTTGTCTCCGATGGGTTCTTTCTCTGCAATTGCTTTCTTTTGTTTCATAGGCGGTTACTCACTTATTCTGAAGGATCAGTCTCCCAAAAGCAGGAAACAACTACATATTTTACCTTGTTTTCCGTAAAAAATCCACTGTCAAATAACACAATCTTTATAGAAAATTTTTATACAGAAAGTCAGAAAAAAGACCTGTCGAAAAAAATCAAAAAAATTTCAAAAAAGGTATTGACAAAATTGAACTTCCTTGCTATAATATCAGAGCTGTCAGGGACAGGAACAAAACACGCTGCTATAGCTCAGCAGGTAGAGCGCATCCTTGGTAAGGATGAGGTCTCCAGTTCGAATCTGGATAGCAGCTCCAAAGAAAACCTCTGAAATCTCAATGGTTTCAGAGGTTTTCTTTTTTTCTGCAGGTTCTCACTCTTCAAAAACCCACACAAAACCCCACACGGGGTCAAAATCTGAAAATCAACATACCACCATTGTAGAGCGCAGCACTCTCCTCTTAAAAGTTTCTCTTTTCAATAGTTAGTTGCAACTTTTATGTTTATTATGCAATTATTTTTTTGCCGTTGACATTTTTTAGTTTATGATTTATAATGAGCAAAAAAGGAGGCGATGATATGCCATTGACAATGGGAGAGAAAATCAAAATCATGCTGAAGCGCAGGAATATGACCCTCGCACAGCTTGCAGAGAAAACGGGCCAGTCCAGGCAGAACATGTCAAACAAAATGAATCGTGACAACTTTAGTGAAAAGGATCTTAAAGAAATAGCAGATGCTCTCGGATGCACATATACAGCCGGATTCGTGATGAACGATACAGGCGAAGCAATCTGAAGTTAGTTTGTGGAGGAATCGACATGAAAATCTATAACATCATCGGTGGTGTGAATGGTGTAGGAAAAAGCAGCTTCACTGGCGTTCTGAAGGGTAGCCGCAACGATCTCGGTATTATCATCGATGTAGACAAGATCGCGGCTCAGCTCGGTGGCGATGCACTTGCAGGCGGTAAGGCGGCTGTTAAAAAGATTCGCGAATGCTTACAGCGGGGCGTGTCCTTTACGCAGGAAACCACGCTTTCAGGTTTTAAGACGGAGCAGACAGCAAAGAAAGCGAGAGAGGCCGGTTATTCTGTACGCCTGTATTATATCGCCTTGGATACAGCACAAGAGAGCTTAGAACGCATTGCAAACCGCGTCAAGCGTGGAGGGCATGACATTCCCCGGGACGACGTAGTAAGGCGGTTTGGGGGACGATGGGAGGCTGTCGAGAAGATTCTGCCCTACTGTGACGAAGGAGAGTTCTATGACAACGACAACGGATTTGTTAAGGTTGCGGAGTACCGCAATGGCGAATTGCTGACCATTGGTAGCCACCGCCCTCTATGGCTGGATGAGCTGCAGCGGCATTTAAAGAATGAAACAACGATTTGATTTGCAGCGGACGAAGGTTTGCTGAGCACTACCCATAAGCATATGGAGCAGCTCAATATGCTCCTGTTGGATCACTACAATATAGATGAGGTAAAAGCTCTGCAGGGCTATTTGTATGAACACTCCATTCTGGGGATTGGTGGTTTATAAGCCCGCTGCATAACGGTACTTCAAAACCCCACACAAACCCCACACGGGCACGAAAAAATAGGCTGCAAAACTAAAAAGTAAACCTCAACAAAATACGATAAGCAATTTGTGTAAGCCCTGTGTTTCCAACGCTTTATAGCAGCAGCCTACAACAAGCTACAGCAAGCTAAAATAAGTCGGGGATAATTGGTAAGGATGAGGTCTCCAGTTCGAATCTGGATAGCAGCTCCACAAAACGACTCGGAATCGCAAGATTCCGGGTCTTTTTGTTTTGTATGGGTTCTTGCAAGGGGCGTGTGGATAGCGAGGGATGGTTCGTATAGCCTCCATCCGGGATCAAATTCCGATTTAGGATATCACCTTTCATAAGCATAACCTCCAATATAGACGACAGACTGTGCGGTAAGTCGGAATTTATCGCACAGCTTCGTTCACCGCTGCGTAGGGGCGCGCATTGCGCGTCCGGTTCATGGCG
>JAGBGB010000299.1 GCA_017936205.1 Oscillospiraceae bacterium | reverse complement strand
GCTCATTTCTTCTGAAATCTACCTGCAAATTTCAACACCTTGCGGAAGGTTACACAGGCCGTTCCCTACGGTGTCGTACGCAGACTGTGCGACAAATCGGAATTTGATGCACCGTTCGCCAAATTCCGGTTTATCGAACTGCTTGCAATCGAATAAATTGTAAAATTACGAACCATCCCGTAGCGGCGGACGTCTCTGTCCGCCCATGGCACCGGCGTCACCCGTGAGGATTTCTGTTCATTGCACAAACAACCAAATTTGTTCGTAGGGGCGCGCATTGCGCGTCAGACAACCGCCAAGAATTGGTGGTGGTGAAAAATGTTGCGATTTTTGGAAAAAATACATCATTTTCGGTGGTTTTTGTATTCATGCCGTTCCGCCATGAACCGGACGCGCAATGCGCGCCCCTACGAAGGAGTAAATCAAACTGTGCGATAAATCGGAATTTCTAAAAAAGGATCCCCAAAAGAGGGTGGCTCTCTTGGGGATCTTTGGTATGTGGGGCTTACTTAAAGTATGCCTTAGCGGAGTCGCTGTATGCCATCAGGGCTTTGCACAGGGTACCCAGAGTGCCGGTCTTGCCGTTGCCGTAGGTGGAGGCGGAGTACTGCATCACGGCACTGACCCGTCTGCCGCTTTCGTAGACCGCACAGGTGACGGTCTGACGTAGCTCTGCTGCAAGGAGCTCACTGAAGTCAAAGGCATAGTAGTTCAGCTCGGGCTTGTATGCTACGGGATCCTTGGCGGTAGCCGTTTTGGTCACGCCCTTGTTGTCCACATAGGTGAGTTGGAGCTCCAAGTCGGCAATATCGCCCTTGTAATTGCTCAGATCCACAATATAGCGGATGGCGATCTTGGAATCCATGATCAGGGACTTACCTGCCCAGCTTACAGTGGCATTGGCAGGGGTAGCAGTGGTCTTGTTCACGCTGTCGAAGGTCACGGAGCTCAGATTTGTCAGGTAAGCCTTGTGAGCAGAGGTCATCTTGGCATCTGCCAGAGCATCGGTGCGGTAGCCCTTGAAGCTCTGTGCCATGCTGCCGTAACGCAGAAGGTCTGCACACAGGGTCCGAAGGGCGGTGTCTGTGCCCTCTGTGTTCAGACGGCCGTAGGCATAGGTAGCAACGCTGTAAACATCTGCAGGGGAGTAGTAGGGAATGCCTGCTTTCGTGCCATGGAATACAGCGGTAATGCTGTCGTTCATCATGGTTGCGTTGAGACCCTCGAAGGTGAAGTAATAGTAGTTCCCCTGATCCACAGGCTGCAGAACTACCTTGCTGCTGCCGGTCTGTGTGTTGCCGCTGTAGGTGTCAAGGCTGCATTCCAGATACATGGAGCTGAGGTCGAAGCCCTCTAACTGAGTCTTTGCAACAGCGAAGTTTACAGAAATGTCGCTGGCAAGATTCAGAGTGTGGTTGATCACGAAATTCTCTAACAGAACAGGATCTATGATCTCCTTCTGACCGCAAACGCAGACACCTGCCACATAGCTGTGAGCCTCTTCCTTCTGGTAGGAGCAGACACTGCACTTGGCAATGTGGGTCTGTGCATTCACGGGCGTGTAACCCATCTTGTGTCCTGTTGGGGGAACGGTCTGCTGGGCTACGAGGATGGTGTTACAGACAGAGCAGTGCTTGCCCTCGGTCTTACCGGCAGCAGTACAGGTGGCTGCAACTGCCTTGTCGATGACCTCGGTGTGTCCCTTTGCGGGAACGGTCTGCTGTGCTACGAGGACGGTGTTACAGACAGAGCAGTGCTTGCCCTCGGTCTTACCGGCAGTAGTACAGGTGGCTGCAACTGCCTTGTCAATGACCTCGGTGTGATCGGTAAGGGGAATGGATTCGGTCTTGGTGACCTTACAGGAGGTACAGGTGAAGGTCTTGGTTCCCTGCTTCTGGCAGGTGGCAGGGGTGGTCACCGTGCCATTATCCCAGCTGTGCTGCGCACCGGGAGCCTCGCAGGGAGTGCCGATGTAGAAGTAGTCAATGCTGTAGCTGCCTGTGAGGGCGGTGGATTCCTTCCACTCAGCGAAGTCGAAGCGGATGTTACGCAGGGTCTGGCCCACTCGATCTTCGGGAACGGGGGCGGTAATGATCACATAGCCGTCCTTGTCTGCCTTGTACTCCGTGGTGGTAACATAGCCGATGCCGTTGTTATAATAGGCATCCCCGGTGGCGAAGCCCATGTAGAAGGCATAGCGGCTGCCTAAGGCTGGGATCTCATTGAGCTGCAGCTTCACACGCAGCTGCATGATCTGACCTGCCTGAATCTTGTGCCCAAGGTTTGCGCTGCCATCTGCAGTCTCCATGGTGATGTAGGGATCCTGACCGTTAATGGTTCCTGTAACGAAGCCGTTTCCTGTAGGATTCATTTCCACGGTCATGCTGCTGGCAAGCCAGGAATAACGAGTGACCTCACGGCTGCCTTCCTTGAAGTCCATCAGCAGATTTGCAGAGCTGGTGAGGGGAGTGGGAACGCTGTTCTTGTTGCCGAAGTAGATGTAATCAATGGCATAGGAGCCGGTGTAAGAATCCTTGCCCCATTCCATAAAGTCTACACGGGCATACTGGACGGTTCTGCCTGCATATTCCTTCAGGGGAATGGTTACGATGGCGTAGCCATCCTCGTCTATGACGGACTCGGTGGTGGTCACGGCGATCATGTTACCAGCTTCCCAGTAGGCTGCGCCGGAGGCGAAGCCAATATACACGCCGTATCTGGAATTGGCAGTGTCTACACCGTTGAGGGAGAGCTTCACACGAACCTGTACCACATCCTCCTTGGCAATGGGATGCTGTACACGCTGCAGGATGTTGTCATGATTCATATCCACATAGGGATCGGGGCCGTTGATCTCGCCCTTCATGTAGCCTGCGCCGGCAGTGTCCATTTGAACGGTCATGCTGTTAGCAGCCCAGAAGTAGGAGGTTTCGGGGCTTCCTGCACGGAAGTCCATGAGGGTGCCGGGATGACTTGCGCCGCAGAGCACACACTTGCCGTTATGGTAGGTATGCTTCTCCACGGAGTTGTTTACGCTTGAGCTACAGGTACAGGAAATCGTATGGGTGCCGTCTCCGTTATTGATGTAATAATCGTGGGTGGCAGGTACCTTGATGGTCTCGCTGTAGGAGCAGCCACCGGTGAGGGAATGGGCATCCTTGTCGATCTTCTTGCTGACGGGGTTAATGCCGCCGACACAGCTGTCGATCCGAGTGCCGCCGGTGGTGCAGTTGGGGGTATTTCCGCCGGTGGCAGCGATGACACATTCCTGATTGGTGATCTCGGTTCTGCAGGCATAGCAGAAGGCATAGTGAGTGCCATCCTCCTCGTGCCAGGTCTCTAAATCTAAGTGGGTGTCTCCGCAGACAGCCGACCGTTCCTCCGCCGGGGCAGCAAAGCCAATGGCGGCACAGGAGCACAGGAGCCCCAGGATCAGCAGGGTCATGCAGAGGCTACGAAGCAGTTTCATTGCTTTCATAATGATCTCCTTTCTTGTTTCGTCATTGACATCCCATCAGAAGGGGAGGGTAGTGTATCTTCCGTAGGTAGACAGGGTGGTGCTGGTCTTATAGCCCAGATAGTTGTAGTCACTGACCAAGTCAGCAGTGTACCACTCGTTTCCGCAGAGAACCTCTGCCCAGACATGGCCTGTTGTGAGGCCGCTGGTAAATCTGCAGTATGCGTGGACATATCTGGCGGGAACCCCTAATGCACGGGCGCAGGCCACCATCAGGTGTGCCTCGTCACAGCAGTTGCCTGCCCGTCTGTTCCAGGTGCCTAAGGCACCGTAGTAGGTGTCATAGTAATAGTCGTAACTAAGGTTATCATTGAGATAGTTCATCAGGTTGTACATGGCACTGTAGGTGCTGGTGGGAGTGGAGCCGTAGTTCATGCCGGTCTTTGCAACGGAGATGATGGTTGCATTGTTGGACTGGCAGTTTGCGGTGGGCTGCAGATAGCTTGTATAGCCGGAATAATCGTTGCCGAAGGCAGCACTGCCTTCTACATAGGTGCCGTTGGTGATCGCCCATGCCTCTGCCTTGGCTTGGGTGGGCAATACGCCGTAGGCTCCGAAGTAGTTGAGAATACGGGCATAGAAGTATACCGAAGTATAATAGTGCATCTGTCCCAGAGAGGTGGTCACGAAGTTGGGAGCATGGCCGTTGGTTTCAATGAAGCTGACCAAACGATTTGCCATATCAATGAACTCTGCAGTCTGGATCTGCCCGGTGGCAATGGAGTCAGAGGGGCTGGGAGCCTCTGCTACACCAATGAGCTTGAGAGTGCCGGTGGTGACGCCGCTCTTGATGTTGATCACAGCTTGCGTTGCCAGATAGAGGAACTGTGCCATAGAAATGGTGTTGCCGCCGTAGTTCAGGCTGCCGGGGAGCTTCTTCTGCCCCTCTACGGTATCCTTCACGGTTTTGGCACATTGGAGCAGGTTCATATACCAGTCGGAGATGATTTCCGGATCCTCTGCAGGAGCCTGGGGATTGACTCTTACACCGTAGTCAGAGGGGACGAAGGTCACAGAGGCGGGCAGGCTGCCTGTGGTCTCATAGCCCTTCAGAGCAGCGGCGAAGGCTTGCGCAATGGAGTATAGGCACACTCTGCCATCATATGCCTTGCTGCCATCCTCGGGACGGCTGAAGCTGTTGCGCATCTTGCCCGTGGTCTCGCCGTAAACGCTAATGCGGTTTGCCAGGTCAAGGAGCATATTCTTGGTCATGGAGTTTGCCGTCCCACCTACAGCAGAGGTGGTGTTCAGCGCCATGCTCTGAACGGTGAAGGCAGTGGTGGCAGGCTTCCCTGCTTCGATGGCAAGCAGGGCCTGTGCTGCGACGAATACATAGTCTTCCACGGACATCTTCAGCTGTCCTACGGTGAGGGTAGGAGCTGCAATGCTGTGGTAGACACCGTTTTCGTCCTTGGTGCCGGCTTGGATCGCCTTCATGAGCTGATCCTCTACAGAAGAAGCAGAGGATCCCAGCTGAGAGATGCTGAGGCTCTCAGCGGCGGACACTGTACCGGCAAAGCAGGAAAGGATCATGCACAATGCCAGCAGAAGTGCCAGTGGTCGGGTTTTCTTCATAAAAATGCCTCCTTTAATTTTGTATTTCTGTTTGATTTCCCCCCTTCGTGGGGGAAGTACACGGGGGTGCCTAATCATGATGCGATAAATTCCAATGTATCGCACAGTTTGATTTAACGCTGCGTAGGGGCGCGCATTGCGCGTCCGGTTCATGGCG
>JAGBGB010000298.1 GCA_017936205.1 Oscillospiraceae bacterium | reverse complement strand
TTTACCCAACAAGAATACAGAGATAAAGATACTTAGACGATAACCTTAGAGAGATAAGGGAAATGATAGGGGTAGTTTGTGCTTTTTTAGGTCTCACTTTTTAAGAGGGTTCACACAAACCACCCCGACAGACCCGAGGCATTGAAGACCCTCTGTGCAGATCTGCTCCGCTATGGCACCAAGGCGCAGATCTTCAAGAGCTACCGCACAAATGCCCTTGCAGATGCCAATATGACAGATGCTCACAAGGCATACCTGTCCGACATGGAGGCTGTCACCTTCGGCAACACCAACAAAGTGCTGAATGATATAGACAATGCTCCCATCACCTGGGCAGGTAAGTCTCTGGATCTGGAATCCAAGGTAGCTCTGAAGTTCGTCTTCGATCCTGTCAATTACAAGGGTGATCTGTCTGAGCTGAGCCTGAAGGTCAGCTACACCGACATCCACGGCACAGCTAAGACCGTGATCTTAGAGGCTCCCGAGCTTTACAATCCGGATCGGATGCTCTATGCCTTCACCTTAGATGCGCTGTTGGCAGCAGAGCTTCGAACTGTGGTCTCTGTGCAGATCTTCGCAGGCAGCACTCCTGTGTCCTGCACTCTCCAATATAGCCCGGACACCTACGGCGCCAACAAAGAGGGCGCTCTCGGTGCCCTCTGCAAGGCTCTCTTTGCCTATTCCGACAGTGCCAAAACTTACTTTATGGGGTGAGTAACCCTAAGGAGGATGAACTATGATAAGACGATTGATTAGCGTTTTACTTCTCTGTGGACTGCTTATTTCCTTGATGCCTGTTTCCGGGGCGGAGCGTGGAGTGAGCCTCGAGACAGATGCAGAATTTTTCGGAAAGCTGAACCTGAATATCAAGGGTTTGGAGCAGGTAAAGTCCGCCGTAGGAAAGGGAGACTACACTACGGCAAAGAAGCAGCTTCTTTCTTACTATAAGGGGAAGTTTGCAGACCTTGAGGCAAGCTCCGCTACGGGTGCCACAGACTCCCGCCTGTTTATGGCTATGAACGATGTATGGTGCTTCTCTGAGGAGTATCTTTCCGGGGTGGAGGTCACGGCAACGGATTACAGCCCCTATACTCTGGGATTAGGTAGCGATCTCAGCGGGATCTATATTTTAGATCAGATCTATGCTACAGTGGATGGAGTTGCCATTACAACTTCGGAGAGCTCGACTCCGCCACAGTTGGAGCTTTATGCTTCCAACGGCGTGCTGCTCAAGACTCTGACCGCTATAGAGGATACCTCTGTGCGACCGGGGAAGGACCTGAGCATGAATTACGGCGGTATGAATGTTATGTATGCCAAGCACTGGCCCGACACAGCAAAGGGACTGCCTTATTCCGGCGCTACCATGCGTGCTTATGTCCGCTTCAACGCCGCTGAGATCCCCTCCGATGCCAGAACTGCTAAGCTGAAGGTCTATGCAAAGCGGTCTCCCGGAAACCCGGACAGAGTGCTTGTGGAGGAGTCTCTGTATTTGGCGGTGTTCCAGTGCTACTGCACCAATTGGTCCGAGAATAGCCTGACCTGGGACAGCCTCATAAAGGGCAATGCCGTGGGACACTATTCCTATAACGGTCTGGCCGGTGGCTTCGATTGGAAGAAGCCTGCAGGAACCCCGTCGGAATGGCTGAATTACAATACACGCTTCTATGAGTGCCGGGGCTTGACCCTGCGAGGGAGCGAGACGGAGGATCAGACGCTCAGAGACAGCTATATGAGGAAGGCGAAGGAGCTTGTTCTGGACTTTGTTGCAGACGGGGGAGAGAATACTCCTGCAAACAGAGCTCTTGAGCCTGCGAATCGCTTGATCGAATTTCCTTCCATCTATAAGCAGTTGGTTACAGGGGGCTATTTGACTCCGGACGAGAATGTGCGGATCCTTTCTTGGCTCTATGACGATACGACTGCTCAGTACCAAGGTGCTTATACCCTGTTCACGGGAGCCAATGCTACGCCTAAGAGCAATTTGCCCTATACCAACTGGGGCTTGTGGCATCTTACGGGCTTCTACAGTGCGCTCAGCTACTTCCCGGAGTTTGCAGATGCCCCCTCCTGGAAAAAGGTCTATGATGCTCGTTTGGCTGTGACCATGAATGGCATTATTAAGGAAGACGGCAGCTATAACGAGGTTACCTTCGGATATCCCGGGGCAGTGATCTCCTGGTGCTCTGCGTTAAAGAAGATCATGGATCAATTCGGAGACACCTCCGGGAATGCTGCCTTGTTTAGCAGGAAGATGATGCAGCTTACCAAGTATCTGGTAGATTGCAGCCTGCCTAACGGGAGGCTGCCCTATTGGGGGGACGGTGGTCCTGTGGCAGCCCTGAGCCCGGTCAATACGACTCTGTCCAGTCTCACCAACCGAGAGCGGCAAGAGGAGCTTGCCATGTATCTGGAATACTATCAGAATCGCGCCAAGGGACTGCCTATGGATACCATGGCACAATACGATGGCATTCAGGTGGTCACAGACCGAACAGGGTGGAGAACAGCGGATTCCATGATCTTTATGAATGCCAAGTGTGCCGGCAGCCATAGTCATCGGGATGCTCTGGCATTGCTTCTCTATTATGGTGGCAGGAGCCTTTTGACCGATACAGGCACCACATCTTATGATGGAGGGCATCCTCATTTCCCCTTCCAGCGGAACGCAACGCACTCTCATAATACCATTGAGATGGACGGCATTTCCCAGACACTGGGGAATATGGTAGACGATGGAAAGAATATGGGAGACATTCAAATTACGGGAAACGACAGCTTTTCTGCCATTACCTCCTGGTCTACTGCAAGCAACAAGAGTAAGAGTGCTTATCAGGTAGTGGGAACCAAGAGCACAGCCGTCTATCACAAAACGAATTTCAACCACAGCCGTGATGTGTCCTTCCTGAAGGAGCTGGGGAGCATTCTGGTGGTAACAGACAAGGTGGTTCCCGAGGATACGGGGATCCACAGCTATACCCAGAATTGGCATAGTGCACCCTATGCCAACAGCAGCATAAAAAAGGACAGCTACCTCACCGGATCCACTGCTTACAGCAATGGCGCCAACCTGATCATTGCACAGGCGGCAGGCAGCGATCCTATGACCGCTACCATAGAAACCGGCTATGATGCAACGGCTCCCGCAACGCCTACAGGCTATTTCCAATACAAGCAGGAAAAGGCAGGGACCATTACCTATCAGACCCTCCTGTACCCGGTTCCCGGTGGAGCTTCTGCTACGGTACAGCCCCGGAAGCTGCCTATGGCCAATACCACAGACAGCCAGGCCCTTGCCATGGAAGCTACCATTGCAGACAGCAGCAAGCCGAATTTAGGGAAGCTCACCCACTATCATTCCTTCGAGGATACCCCTGTGGAGCGGAGCTTTGGCAGCTACAGGACGAATGCCCTGACAGCTGTAGCTGCAGCAAGCCCGGAGGGGAAGCTGAACTATGCCGCTCTCGTGGGAGGCAATACTCTGACGGCAGACGGTGAGATCCTCCTACGCAGCAGTGAAGCTCTGACAGAGCTGTCTGCCTCCTTAGAAAATGGTGTTCTTTCCCTGTACAGCCGGGATCCCAAGGCAGAGGGAACGGTCTACGAGCTGTATTTCTCCGGGCAGAAGGTAGAAAAGGCCTTCCTAAATGGGGAAGAAGTAGCCTTTACCCAGGATTCCGACGGACGGATCTTGGTTAAGGCTGCCTATGTGCTTCTGGACTTCAACAGAGGAGAAATGGCATCCCGGACAGCACAGTGGGACGGTCTCCGTGTGACCGCAGAGGTAGATCAGGGGAAGGGGATCCTTTTCGGCACGATCTCCGGTGGAGATCCCAATGCGAGAATGAACACCAAGGCAGAGAACCTGGGCTATACCATCAAGGCAGGGGACATTATTGAATTGCGGATGAAGACTACCCTTTCAGTGGGAGAGGCTACAGGGGTGCAGGTGTTCTTCCGGGATCGGAATACCGCCGGCTATTCCGAGGGATACTCCTGCAAGAACCTGACACTGGATCATGCCACAGGTCGCTATCAAACCATTGTGCTGCCTTTCCTGACCGGGGCAGAATATATAGGCAAGACCATTGACGCTCTCCGTTTGGATATGCTCCATTTGGGCTCCGAGGATCAGATCACGGGAGTCTATGAGGTGGACTATATCTATCTGGGCCCTGTAGAGAACGCCCCCTCTCAAAAGGCCAAGACTGCACAGTATCTTTACTTTAACTTTTCTAATCTGACCAAAGACAGGGAACGATATGCGCAGGAGGCATACGGTGGGTATCCCTTCGATCTGGAGTGCTGGTGGTATAATTACAACCGCACGGATCGCCCCGTGATTGAAAATGATACGGGAACCCTGTCCTTCCATATTAAGGACAACAATGCTTTTAGTTATGTTCAGACCTCGGATTTTAGCAATAGTCTCACAGCCAAGCCTCTATACTACATACCTCATCCGGAGAATCAAGTGCAGGTTCGCCTCCGTTTTGAGCACTGTGCTCCCACTACGGAGAATCCTCGCATATCTCTGTTTTACATTCGGGATGATATGGAGGATGTAACCAATGACAATTCCTATGGGTGTATGACGGAGGAAGCTGTTTTGTCCGGGGAATATGTCGTGGTCAGCTTCCCTGTGTCAGAGCTTTTTGGCAATGCAGAGTGCATCAATTCGATCCGACTTACGATTTCCGATCTAACAGACGATGGCACGGGTCTTTCTAAGGTGATCATAGATTACATCTATGTAGGTCCCGAGGAATCCTTCCCTATTGGGGATCGACTGTACTTCGGCTTCGATAACAGTGAGGAAGCAGGGGAACGATATGGCAGGAAGACCTATGGAGGACATAACTTTGACCAAGGCTTCTGGGGAGTGAATCCCATTCGTGCAGAGGATCCTGTGATAAAGGAGGAGGCTCTGTGCATCGGCATCCCTCAGGGCAGCAGCGGTCCCTATACACAGACCACTACGGGGGGAAATGCACTGTCAACTATGCCCCTGACCTACTTCCCGGGAGAGGAGGATCTGGTACAGCTTAGGGTGAAGTTCCGTAACTGCATTGGATCCAGGCCCAATATTCACTTGTATTATATCAAGGATGACAGCAGCACCGTA
>JAGBGB010000297.1 GCA_017936205.1 Oscillospiraceae bacterium | reverse complement strand
GGGGTCAGGGTCACGGTGGCATTGCGAACAGCTTCTTCGTCTTCAAATCTCAGGGAATCCCCATCCACCGTAACGGGGACAGCACCCACCGTCCCATCCTGCAGGATCATGGGTGCGAGGGCATATGCCGCCTGATCTACCTTTACCAGCATAATATATGCCCCACTCCATGTGTTCACATTCTCAGCAGTTACATCCGTGCCCATATGGAAGTGGGTGGTATAGGAGCCTGCAGCTCTGTCCAGTGCGTTCAGGGTGCTTGTGTAGTCCTTCCCTGCTGCCTTAACAGGGGGCTGCTGCTCAACACGCAGCTCCTCCTGTGCAGAGGTAGGAAGGGGCAGCATCCCCACGAGCATACTGATCAGCAGCAGTGTGGAAAGGAGCTGTTTGCACTTTCGTTTCATATTCATCATCGTTCCTCCTTGTGCCCTTCCGTGAGACGGAAGAGAATCGTATTTTGTTATTATATCACCGTATCGCTGGTAATGCAAGTATTTCGCCACAAAACTGCGGTGATTCCCCACAAAACTGTGTTGATTCCCCACAAAACTGCGGTGATTTTTAATTGCAAATAGGGGGGATCTTCCATTTCTATCGTTTTATATCCCAACCGGCGTTTTGTGATATGGAAATAAAACACGGGGAGGGCTTGCTTTTTTTGTGTAAGGTGTTATAATATGTCTGGCAATTCAAATATACAAATACAGTCGGTGGAGATTATGCAAGGGTGTGCTGCTGATCAGCCCATCTGATCCCCACAGGAGCTGCTTTGTTTAAAGGAGACAATAAGATGAACCTTCGTGACCTGATGCCCACTATCGAGTATGTGAATCATTGCGATCCCGAGATCGCTGCCCTGATGCAGGACGAGCTGTGCCGCCAGAGGAGAAATCTGGAGCTGATCGCTTCGGAAAACATTGCTTCTCCTGCCGTGATCGCTTGCATGGGTACGATCCTGACCAACAAATATGCCGAGGGACTGCCTGCACATCGCTATTACGGTGGCTGCGAGGTAGTGGATGAGATCGAGAATATCGCCATTCAGCGTGCTAAGGAGCTGTTCGGTGCGGAATTCGTCAATGTACAGCCCCACAGCGGTGCACAGGCCAATCTGGCAGTGTATCAGGCTCTGCTTCAGCCCGGTGATACGGTTCTTGGTATGAACCTTGCCAATGGCGGACATTTGACCCACGGCTCTCCCGTGAACCAGTCCGGTAAGGTCTATCATTTCGAAGCCTACGGTGTGGATCCCCATACAGGACGGATCGACTATGGTGAAGTTGCAAGACTTGCTGAGCAGCACAAGCCCAAGCTGATCGTAGCAGGTGCTTCCAGCTACCCCCGTGCAATTGATTTTGCGAAATTTGCCGAGATCGCTCACGCAAACGGAGCCTATTTCATGGTAGACATGGCACACATTGCAGGCTTGGTTGCAGGCGGCGTTCATGAGAGCCCCGTTCCCTATGCCGATGTAGTGACCACTACCACCCATAAGACCCTCCGTGGTCCCCGTGGCGGTCTGATCATGGGCAAGGCTGAGCTGGGGAAGCAGCTGAACTCCGGTGTTTTCCCCGGAACCCAGGGTGGTCCCCTGATGCACATCATTGCCGCAAAGGCGGTCTGCTTCCGTGAGGCTCTGCAGCCTGAGTTCCGCAGCTACGCACAGCAGGTCGTGAAGAATGCCAAGGCTCTGGCAGAAGGTCTGCTGGCAAAGGGCTTCGATCTGGTTTCCGGCGGCACAGACAACCATCTGCTTCTGGCAGATCTGCGCCCCCTAAACATCACCGGTAAGGAGCTGCAGTACCGTCTGGACGAGAATTATATTACCGTCAACAAGAACGCCATCCCCAACGATCCCCAGAGCCCCACGGTCACCAGCGGTATCCGTATCGGCACCCCTGCTGCCACCACCCGCGGAATGGTAGAGGAAGACATGAAGACCATCGCCGATTGCATCTACCTGACCGCCTCCGACTTTGAAGGCACTCAGGCTCAGGTCCGTGCCACTGTAGAAGCACTGACTGCAAAGTACCCCATCTACGAATGATCCCCTGCTATTTCAAGGGCATATAGATACAAAAAAGAGGCTATCTCCAATGATCCGCATTCTTGGAGATAGCCTCTTTATAGGATATGTTTCCGCCGGAAAGCACATAAGTCTCCTCTGATACTACTTCTCAATAGAAATATTTCATTTCTATTGAGAAGGGCACCGCCTGAAGGCGTTGCCAATTTCATGATTTTTGAGATAGAAAATCATGAAATTCCGTCTCATTATGATCTTCATATAAAAAACTTCAATTCTATGAATGAAAGTTTTTTATTGAATATCAGTATGATATCCCGGCTTTGTGTGGGTTTTATTTCAGAAGCATGGCGGCGAAGGCTTCGTTTTCTCCTGCCAGATTCCGTAGACGAGTGACATTTTCCTGATTCTGCTCCGGGTGTGCCAGAGCATCGTCAATAAGACGGAGGAGCCGATCCTCTCCGGTTTGATCCAGGGAGAGATATCGCTTCTGTCCCAGATCGTCCAAGAAGCCACTGACCTTGGGATCGTATACCAGACCAACCAGAGGGATCCCCTGTCCTGCGGCAAAGATCAGGGTGTGCAGCCGCATGGAAACCACCAGAGACATCCGCTTGACCAGACAGACCACCTGCTCTCCGCTTTCTCCTGCCTCCAGGATCTTGTGGGGACAGCGGAGCTGCTGAGACAGGCTCTTTGCTACTGCCAGATCCTTGGCAGGCTCCATGCAGTACAGTACAGGGATCAGTCCATGGGCTTCGTAGACATACTCGATCGCCCTTAACATATGAGCCTCCGTATAGCCCTGCCAGGGGCGGAGGGAGAAGAGAGCATATTTGGCCCCGTTTTCCAATCCGCAGCGGTGGAGATAGTTCAGATCCTCAGCATTGACCAGAAGAGCCGGATCGGCAGTCAAATGGATCTGAGGCTTGCTGACACCCATCTCCCGAAGGAATTCCAAAGAATAGTGATCCCGAACACAGATCACATCGGCGCAGCTGTTGAGCACCTTAGCGGTGCGGCGGCGATTCTTCTCACGGTGGATAGGGCCGACTCCGCAGCCGTAGAGCATAACCTTGCAGCCGGCTTTTTTTGCCTGGCGGATGCCGAACAAATAGTACAGCAGGGAACGGGTGCTGGTTGCATCCTGCATCAAAGTACCGCCACCGCTGACATAGAGCTTGGAACCCTTCAGGATCCGGCGGATCTTCAGAGTGCGGAAGGTATAGATCGCAGGAATATCTGCACAGAGCCGTGTTTCCTTGGGGTTCCGGCTGAGGACCGTCATGGGAAGCTCCGGGTCGATGTGGGAAAGCTGATCCACAATGGCGGTAAGAATGGCATTGTCCCCACGGTTTCCCTTGCCGTATGCGCCGCAAATCAGGACACCGTCCCGCTTTTCCTGTCGGCTTTGGCGGCGGAGGATGCTTTCATATATGGCTTTCTGCTTCTCGATCATTACAGAGAGGGAGAATTCTCTCTTGGTTTTCTCATACAGGGCTTGTCCCATAGCCTTCCGTTCCTGCTCGTGCTCTGCAAAGTACAGCATGTGGCGGCTGAGAGTTTCCACGTCCTTGGGTTCGAAGAGCAGACCGTTACGCTCATGGTCGATCAAATGGGGCACACCTCCGACCATGGAGGCAATGGTGGCGCACTTCATCCGAGCGCCCTCCGGCAGGGCGTAGGGGAAGCCCTCAGACAGAGAGGTCAGGAGGTTTACATCTAATGCGTGGTAGAAGCTGTCCATATCCTTCTCCCAACCGGCGAAGCATACGGAGCCCTTGGGGCAGAGCTCTGCTGCCAGAGCGCGGATCTGTGCTTCCTCCTCACCCTCACCGGCGATGATCAGCCGCAGGGAGGGATGCTTCCGAACCGCATGGGAGAATGCCTGAACTAAGGTGGTCATGTCCTTGACAGGGTTGATGCGGGCAGCGATACCAAAGATCACGCTGTCCTCCTGCAGCTCCAGCCCGATCTTGCGACAGTATTCCTCACGGGAGACCACAGGCCGTTCCTGAGAGAAGTCTACACCGTTATACAGGGTGTAGATCCGCTGAGGATCGAAGCCTCGGGAGCTGAGCAGCTTGCTCATGTGATGGGAAACGCTGACCCATGCGTCGAAGCGGGGCAGGGCGATTTTGTTAATGTTCCCGTAGGTCAGAGCTGCCAGAGGTCTGCCCATATAGTCCAGACGGTAGTCTGAGTGAACGGTGGAGATCATGGGAATATGGATCTTCCTCTGCAGCAGCATTGCCATGAGGTTCGCTCTGGCTCCGTGGCAGTGGATCAGCTCGAAGCCCTGTTCCCGGATCATGGTAAGGATCTGCTTACGGACACGGAACAGGTTGTTGTCCTCTATGACGGTAATAGGGATGTGCAGCTCTCGGGCTTCCTGAGCGAAAGGACCCTCTGTAAAGCAGAGCATATGGACAGTCTCGCTCTGATGCAGACCTGCCAGAAGGGACAGTACATGGGTCTTGGCACCACCTACATCTCCGCCGGATATCATGTGCAATATTTTCATAATCAGAACCCTCTTGCTTTTCAATGGAATATACGCTATAATTATAATACAAAATCGCGAAAGAAGCAATATGGAGGTTTTTATGAAGCGTTTTAATTGGATCGATATTTTGATCGTACTGGTTCTGGTAGCGGCTCTGGCATTTGCGGCTGTGAAGCTGACGAGTAAGGATCCTGCCGAGACAGCCGAAGAGGAAGTTGTAGACTTTCAGACAGCTGCACCTGATCTTCGTGTAGAAGTAGTCTGTCGGAACCTGAGTCGGGAGATCGCAGAGAATGCAGTGGCGGCTCTGCAGGAGGAGCCCCGTGAATTTGAGGATGAAATGGTAGAGATGACCCGCCTGTTCAACAGCAACAAGCTTGTCAACGGTCGGATCTCCCAGTGGGAGATCGCCGATGAGCCGGAGGGCACCGTAGAGCTGCGCCTGACCATTGATGCCATTGCAGAGTACGCCAATGGTAGCTACCGTGTAGGAACTCAGGAGGTTCGCATTGGTAAGGACTTCATTGCCAAAACCATGAGCATGGAGCTGAACGGCACCGTGATCTCCATTACGGAGCTGGAAGGATGAGTCGTTATTTATCAGAGAGCTTCTTCTGCAGGCTCTGGGTGGCATTCTATGGCTGGCTGAAGAACGGATTTATAGGCCGTTTCATTCAGTATCTGGGCAGAACTTGGCGGAGCTCTGTTAGCTACGCTCTGCTTGCACGGCTGCTGTGCGGTGGTTCTGCTGTAGAGAATTCAGCCTTCTTCCGTCTGGGCGGGAAGATCAATGCTCGCCTTCACGCCATGGGTACGGGTCTGCGCAGAGGCTATGAAGAGAGCTTCTATGCCCGATGTGCTCTGCCCTATATGAAGAAGAGCATGATCCTCCGCTTCCTGTTCGGCAACGGGATTACCGGACTGCTGCTGACCTGTGCGGCGAGCTATGCTATTATTGACTACCTGCTGCGAGATGTATTCCAGCTGACCAACATTGCATCCATCTGGGACGAGGGCTTCATGGTCCTGTGTGCCCTGTGGATCCTCGTCCAGCGAATGGGCAGCGAAAAACCTGCAAGAAGCCGTGGCAATGCAGTGGATCTGTTTATCGCCCTGTATATGGTTGCCGGTATTCTTCTGTTGGTCAATTACCATAAGTATCTGCCTGTGAATGTTACAGGCTTCCGTGCAAGCATGCAGTATTTGCTGATGTTCTTCCTTGTGGTTCGTCTGATCCGTAACGAGGGAGACTTTATGCGGATGTACCGCCTGATGGTCGCCATTGCAACCATCATTGCGCTGTACGGCATCTATCAGTTCGTGGTAGGTGTGGAGATCCCCTCTAACTGGACAGATGCAGCAGAGGGAAGTGTCCGTACTCGTGTGTTCGCCATTTTCAGCAACCCCAATGTTATGGGTGGTTATATGATCCTCTTCGCACCTATGGCGATCGGCTTGGCTTATGCACAGGAGGATCTGCCCAGCAAGATTTTCTACTGGTGCTGTGGTTTGGCAATGTGTGGGGCTTGCTTGTTCACCATGTCCAGAGGGGCATGGCTGGCGCTGGCAGTTGCTGCAATACTCTTCGCCCTGATCATTGACCGCAGGCTTTTCGGCATTCTGGTAGTAGGCGGCATTTTGGCATGCTTCCTGCCCTTCGTCCGCAGTCGTATCGGGTATCTGTTTACCGCAGAGTTCCAGGAATCCAACCAGAGAGGCGGTCGTGGTGTTCGCTGGGATCGCACCTTCGGATATCTGGACTACTTCCGTGCATGGAGCACAGGCTTGGGCTACGGAATGTACGGCGGTGCGGTTGCTATGCAGAACAAGGTCAATCCGCTGCTGTATTATACCTATGTAGACAATTACTATGTGAAGATCCTTGCAGAGAACGGCATTGCAGGGCTCAGTGCCCTGCTGACTATGCTGAGCGGTCTGCTGTGGAACGGCGCTCGGTCCATTGCCGCTTGCGGCAAGTCCGAATACAGACCCCTGTGTGCAGGTATGTTCGTTGCCCTCATCGGTATCTTGGTCCAGAGCTTCTTCGAATGCCTCTGGGAGGAGCCCTACCTGATGGCACTGTACTTCATCATCGCCGCCATGCTGGTCTACGCCGGCATCCTCCGCAAGAAGGACAATTCCATAGAACCCTAAAAACCCACCGGGGACTGTCAAATAAGACAGTCCCCTTTTTTAATTCCGATTTATCGCTCCCTTCGGTCGAGTGGAAAGTTGAAAGTGGAAAGTGGAAAGTTGTCGGTATCCCCTGCGGGGATGATATTTAAAAATTAAAACTAATTACTATAGTTTTTTCGGAAATATTGGTAGTTTTTATAAGAAAAACAAACATATCAAGAACAGACTTACAAATAGTATAACTTTCAACTTTCCACTTTCAACTTTCAACTTTCAACTCGATTTGTCGCTCAGCAGAGCGACAAATCGGAATTTGACGGTGGGTGGGAACTATTTGGGGGTTTCTTCGTCCAATAGGGTATGAAGCAATAAAATCCCTGTTTTTGGAAAGGAGAATGTGTTATGAAACGAATCGTTGCTGCCCTGTTGTTAGGCTCTATGTTTTTTGCTATGGTGGGCTGTGCCGGGGATCAGAATGAGGTGGGGAAGCCCTCGGAGCAGCTTTCCGCTACTGTAGGAGAGGGGAGCCGTGGGGCATCTGTGGAGCTGCTGTCTGCTATGCAGGCACAGCCTGTCAGCAGCCAACCCTCTGACGAGAGCTTCTGCCATGCTGTCAACAGCTTTTCTCTTTCTCTTTTGCAGAATAGCTACATGAATGGTGAAAGCTGTTTGGTCTCTCCCTACTCTGTGTATCTGGCTCTTTCTATGGCTGCCAACGGAGCCAAGGGAGAAACTCTGCAACAGATGCAGCAGCTTCTGGGGCTGCCTGTGGAGGAGCTGAACCCCTATATGCTGGCTCTGCAGCAGAACAGAGGTGAGGGCTTGCTCAGTGCAAACTCAGTTTGGCTCCATGAGAAGCTGCCTGTGGAGGAAGCCTTCCTGCAAAGCCTTGCCAATTATTATTCTGCCCAGGTGTACAGCTCCCCCTTCGGGGAGGAAACCCTGCAGGATATGAACACATGGATCTCTGAGCAGACCAAGGGACGGATCCAAGACGCACTGGATCGTATGAATCCCAATGCTATGATGTACCTGATCAATGCTCTGAGCTTTGACGGCACATGGCAGGAGATCTATACTACAGATCAGCTTGCTCAGGGCAGCTTCCATGGCTCTGAGGGACAGGAGCCTGCCCAAATGATGACCGCTATGGAGAAGTGGTATTTAGAGGATGAGAACGGCAGAGGCTTCCTTAAGGATTATGAGGGGGGACAGTACAGCTTTATGGCACTGCTTCCCAAGGAGGGGATGAGTCTGTCCGAATACCTGTCCACCCTGACGGCTGAGAGCCTGCAGCAGACCCTTACACAGGCAGTGAGCACCTCTGTTTCCGTATCTATGCCCAAATTTGAGATGAACAGCTCCTTAGAGCTGCAGGAGATCCTCAGCAAGATGGGGATGGTAGATGCCTTCACCAAGGATGCGAACTTCGCCGGTATAGAGTCGAAGCAGGAGCTGTATATCAGCCGAGTTCTGCATAAGACATCCCTTTCTGTGGACGAGGCAGGAACCCAAGCCGGCGCTGTGACCATAGAGGAATTCACCACCAAGGGCTTCCACATCCAACAGTATGAGCCTGTGGTTCTGGATCGCCCCTTCCTAATGGGCATCTATGACAAGACCAACCAATGCTTCCTCTTCCTCGGTACTGTAGAAAGTCTGGGATAAGTCGGATTCCGAAAAAACTTCGGGACACTGTAACGATTTCTGTTACAGTGTCCCGATGCTTTTTTATCGGAAGCGGTCGAAGAATTTCTTCCGCTTGGGATGGGTTTTGTCGGTGGCGGATTGTTCGAACTGCTTTAGCAGCTCCTTCTGCTCCTTGCTGAGCTGAGTGGGAGTTTCTACCACAACGGTGACAAACTGATCTCCGCGGGATTTGCTGTTCACGAAGGGAATGCCCTTACCACGGAGGCGGAAGACCGTTCCGGTTTGAGTCCCCTCACTGATGGTGTAGCGAACATTGCCGTCGATGGTGGGAACCTCGATCTCAGCACCCAGAGCAGCCTGCGTGAAGGAAATGGGCATTTCACAATACACGCTCTGTCCCTGTCGGGTGAAGATCTCATGGGGCTTCACTCTGACGGAAACCAGCAGATCTCCTGCAGGACCGTTGTTGTTGCCACAGCAGCCCTCACCACGGACACGGAGGGTCTGATCGTTGTCGATGCCTGCGGGGATCTTTACATTATTGGTGAAGCTGCGGCGAACCTTGCCCTTGCCCTTGCATCGCTGGCAGGGTGTGGTGATCTTCTTGCCTCTGCCGCGGCATTCAGGACAGGGGGAATCAGACTGGACTACCATGCCCATCATATTCTGTTGGGTGCGGATAGTCCCTCTGCCGTTGCAGCGCTTACAGGTATCAACTTGGGTCCCCGGTTCTGCGCCGGTGCCGGAGCACTTGTCACAGTTCTCAATGCGCTGGGCGGTTACATTCCGCTCGGTGCCGAAGGCGGCTTCCTCAAAGGTGATCTCTACCCGAGCACCCACATCCTCTCCCCGTGTAGGAGCATTGGCATTGCTGCGGCTACGGGTCGCACCGCCAAAGAAGCTGCCGAATATGTCGCCCAGATCGCCAAAATCCCCGAAGCCGCCGAAGCCGCCAAAGCCGCCACCGAAGCCGCCCATGTTGGGGTTAAAGTTAGGATCCACGCCTGCGAAGCCGTACTGGTCGTAACGGGCTCTCTTATCAGCATCGGACAGAACCTCGTTGGCCTCGTTGATCTCCTTAAACTTTTCTTCTGCACCTGCTTCGTGATTCACATCCGGGTGGTATTTTGCTGCCATTTTGCGGTAGGCACGCTTAATATCTGCTTCAGAGGCATCCTTGGAGATCCCCAGAACCTCGTAATAATCTCTTTTATTTTCGTTTGCCATTGCCTTTCGCCCTCTTTCCGGGGTTTAAACCAAATTATGTTTGATGGGACTGCCGCAGGGTGCAGCAGTCCCCGATGTTCTTATACACATCTCTGATAAAATGGGGTTCAAACCATTTTATCAAGATACCGTATGATTAGTCGTTAACTTCCTCGAAGTCTGCATCAATGGTGTCGTCATTGCCGCCTGCGGGAGCACCCTGCTCAGGCTGCTGGGGCTGCTGCTGGTAGAGCTTCTCAGAGATGGCGTAGAACGCCTTCTGTACAGCATCGGTAGCTGCCTTAATGGCTTCTACATCGGAGCCCTTGTTCTTCTCCTTCAGGTCGTTGACGGCAGCTTCTACGCCGGCTTTGTCGGCGGGATCTACCTTGTCACCCAGATCTGCCAGAGTTTTCTCGGTCTGGTAGATAACCTGATCGGCAGTGTTGTGGGTGTCTACCTCGTCCTTACGAGCCTTATCCTCTGCAGCGTACTGCTCGGCTTCCTTCACAGCCTTGTCGATGTCTTCCTGAGACAGGTTGGTGGAAGCAGTAATGGTGATGTTCTGCTCCTTACCGGTGCCCATGTCCTTGGCAGAGACGTTGACGATGCCGTTGGC
>JAGBGB010000296.1 GCA_017936205.1 Oscillospiraceae bacterium | reverse complement strand
CTATATGTCATATTATACTACAAAATTGCGTGTTTGTCAAGAGTTTTTCCATAAAATGGTAGACTTTTTCAGCAGCCTCCATTGCGCGACCGACAACCACCAAGAATTGGTGGTTGTAAAAAATGTTTCGTTTTTTTGGAGAAATTGCATCTTTTCAGTGGTTTTGATGTTCATGGCGTTACGCCATGAACCGGACGCGCAATGCGCGCCCCTACGCAGCGGTGAACGAAGCAGTGCGATAAATCGGAATTTGCAGTAATGATGTGGGACATGCTGATCCTGTAATTTTCATTATAGCGAAAATTGGCGGTTTTCACAAGGGGATTTTTATGATATAATCGGATCAGAAGGAGGGAGCTGCTATGCTGACACAGATCATTGATATTTTGAAGGAGCGATACCCTGACCCCAAATGTGCCCTGCACTACTCAACGGACTATGAGCTGATGATCGCAGTTCGGCTTTCGGCACAGTGTACAGATGCACGGGTCAACCTGGTCACTCCAGCCCTGTTTGCCAAGTATCCCACTTTGGATGCCTTCGCAGAAGCAGATTTAGAGGATGTAGAGGAGCTGGTGCACTCCTGCGGCTTCTATAAACACAAGGCAAGGGATATTATTTTAGCCTGCCAGATGCTGCGAGACAGCTACGACAGGAAGGTTCCCGACTCCATGGAGGAGCTGCTGAAGCTCCCAGGTGTCGGCCGCAAAACCGCTAATTTGCTTTTGGGTGATCTATACGGACAGCCCTCTGTGGTTTGTGATACCCATGTGATCCGCATCTCTAACCGTCTTGGCTTAGCTAAGGGGAAGGAGCCGGAGAAGGTAGAGACCCAGCTCAGAGCCATTCTGCCCAAGGAGGAAAGCTCCAACTTCTGCCACAGGATCGTACTCTTCGGCAGAGATCTGTGTACTGCAAGGAATCCCCGCTGCGGGGAGTGCCCTCTTCGCCCCTTCTGCAAAGACTTTATAGGAAATTTATAAAAAAACAGAAAAAACAGTTGGATTGTCGCTCCGACTGTGTTATAATAGAGTCGTAGAAAGGCTCTCTGCTGAGAGCATCCCCTCTATATCCAAACAAGAAAAGGAGCAAACATATGGGAAAAGTACAGATTTTGGATCATCCCCTGCTGCAGCACAAGCTGGCGATCCTCCGTGACAAGAACACCGGTGTTAAGGAATTCCGTGAGGTCGTAGGTGAAATCGCCGCCCTGATGTGCTATGAGGCTACTCGCAATCTCCCCACCGAAGAGGTAGAGATCCAGACCCCCGTTGCTACAGCAAAGGTAAAGGTTCTGGCGGGTAAGAAGCTGGCAATCGTTCCCATCCTCCGTGCAGGTCTGGGTATGGTGGACAGCATGATCTCCCTGATCCCCTCTGCAAAGATCGGACACATGGGGCTGTTCCGTGACCCTGAGACCCACCTTCCCGTGGAGTATTATTGCAAGATGCCCCCGGACATTTCCGAGCGTCAGGTATTCGTTGTGGATCCCATGCTGGCAACCGGCGGCAGTGCCGTTGCTGCCATCGATATTCTGAAGAAGAAATACGGCTGCAAGTCCATCGTCCTCATGGACATTCTGGCTGCACCGGAGGGCATTCAGGCTGTGACCGAGGCTCATCCTGATGTAGACATCTTCGTCACCGCTGTGGACGAGAAGCTCAACGACCACAAGTATATTATCCCCGGCCTGGGCGATGCAGGCGACAGAATTTTCGGCACAAAGTAAATGACAAATGTCTCCTAAGGGACTGCTGCAGTGCTCCTGCAGCAGTCCCTTTTCTCTCCTAATTCCACGAAAAAAACTTCTCCGCATTCCGGATTTCTCTGTGCAAAATCACTAAGCCACAGACACCCTTCCCTTCTATATAGAAAGCTGAAATCGCAGGAGATAAAAGACTCCTTTTTTGACCTATTACAAGCCAAATTGATAGAAAGCCTTGAAAGTTGAAAAATTCTGAAGCTCCCTCAAAAACAGCAAAACAACCGAATTTTGTATACGTAACAATTACTTTTTCAGGCTTTTTCAGGAACTTTTTACCAAAAATGCGAATTTACTTTTGATATGGATTGTGATAGCCTTAGGGTGTGGCGGTATCCTTTGGGTTTGCCGCAGAAATTTTTGTAAAGAGGTGTACCATATGACAAAGCACAGCATTCTGTCCAAGGTTCTGGCCATTGCCATCGTTCTGGCCATGACCCTGTCTCTGCTGCCGGCTATGAGCTTCGCTGCAGAGAGCTATCCCACCGAGGGGGCTTATGTCTTCACCTTCTCCGACAGCGGCATTGAAGTCGTTCAGGAAGGCGAAGGCGGCAAGTATAAGGCCTCCGACACAGAGCTGAAGATCCAGGCAGCAGGTACCTATATCGTATCCGGCTCCTGCGCCGACGGCTTCATTCAGGTCAGCAAGGGAGTCACCGGTGTGACCCTGGTTCTCAACGGACTGACCCTGACCAACTCCGTTACCTGCCCCCTGTCCATCAACAAGAGCACCGGCGTGACTCTGGTTGTGGCTCCCGGCACTGTCAACACCCTGACAGACAACGCATACAACAACGACACCGTTAACACTGCAAACACCGATGCTGAGAACGCAGTCATTAAGTGTAAGGACGGCTCTCAGGTCACCATTTGCGGCACCGGCACTCTGAACCTGATTGCCAAGGGCGAGCGTGGTCTGAAATCCGGTGCACAGGACATCGAAACCGATCCTGCCAACCCCAGAGATGCATGGCTGGTGATCACCGAGGCTACCATCAACATCACCGCTACTGCCGGCAACGGTGCCAACGGCGGCGATGCCATTAAGGCAGACCAGCTGCTGAAGGTTCTCAGCGGCAATCTGACCATGGCATATGTAGACGATGGTCTGAAGTGCGATGCCGACCTGTATGTTGGCGAAGTCGGAACCGCCGGCCCCACCATCAACATGACCAAGGGCTGCGAGGGCATTGAGGCTGCAAACATCTACTGCTACAGCGGCGATGTGACCATCAATGTAACCACCGACTCCACCGGTGGCGGCGGCAACGGCATTAAGGCCGACAGCATTCTGTCCATTGTAAACGGCAAGTACACCATTACCTGCAACGACGATGCCGTTAAGTCCGAGTACTATGTTTACATCGGCGCTCCCTGCTCCACTGAGGGTCCCACCATTGATGTCAAGAACTCTTATGAGGGCATTGAGGGCGCACACATCTACATCTACGGCGGTGACATTAAGATCGAAGCCTCCGATGATGCCATGAACGCTGCCAACAGCGACCTGGGCACCTCCTCCCCTGGAGCTCCCGGTGGCAGACCCGGCAGCTCCTCCTCCAGCTATGCCTTCGATCTGCAGATCTTGGGCGGTAAGATCTACTGCAACTCCGGCGGCGACGGCGTAGACTCCAACAAGGCTCTTACCATCCGTGGCGGTCAGTCCGTAGTTCTGTCCTCCAAGACTCAGGACAACAGCTCCCTGGACGTAGACGGAACCATTACCATTACAGGCGGCATCTTCCTGGGCGTCAGCTACAAGGGTATGTTCAGCAGCATTTCCAACTCCCAATATTACCTGACTGCCTCCAACCAGAGCATCTCTGCAGGGCAGAAGATCTGGGTCACCGATATTAACGGCGACACCTTTGCAGGCTCCACCACTACCGCAACCAGAAAAGCAAACTTCATCTTCTTCACCTCTCCCGATCTGGCTAACAGCCCCAGTGAGAACTATGTCCACTACGGCAACACCAGCTACAACTCCGGCCGTCAGGGCAGTGGAAAGAGCAACCCCTATGTTGTGACCGATCACAATCTGGTCACCAGCCCTGCTGTTCCCGCTACCTGCAGCTCCACCGGTCTCACCGAGGGCAGCTACTGCTCCGGCTGTGGCAAGGTATTCTCCGTCCAGCAGGAAACTCCCATGCTGGAGCACAACCCTGTAGAGGTCGCAGAGGTTGCTCCTACCTGCACCGAGAACGGCAGCACCGCAGGTGTCAAGTGCAGCCTGTGTAACACTGTCATCAGCGGCTGTGAGAAGATCAAGAAGCTGGGTCATGATCTGGTGATCCAGAACGCAGTGGAAGGTAGCTGCACCACCGATGGCTACACCGGTGATGAATACTGCAAGCGCTGCAATACCGTAGTGACTCCGGGCTCCGTGATCACAGCTCCCGGTCACACCACTGTAATTGATGCCGCTGTAGAGGCTGACTGTGTCAACAGCGGTCTGACAGAAGGCAGCCACTGCTCTGCTTGTGGCGAGGTCTTCGTAGCACAGACCGTGATCCCCTCCAAGGGTCACACCGAGGTCATTGATGCCGGCGTTCCCGCAACCTGCACCACAGCAGGCTTGACCGAAGGAAAGCACTGCTCCGAATGCAACACCGTT
The DNA here is from genome assembly GCA_017936205.1 of Oscillospiraceae bacterium. GTDB lineage: Bacteria > Bacillota > Clostridia > Oscillospirales > Oscillospiraceae > JAZOXB01. Next base: position 1,535 of record JAGBGB010000296.1, on the reverse strand, counting down.
CTGGTAGAGCAGACTGTTATTGCTCCTCTGGGTCACAAGGCTGAGATCATCCCCGGAACTCCCGCAACCTGCCTGGACTCCGGTCTGTCTGACGGACAGGTCTGTAAGACCTGCGGCACCATTCTGGTACAGCAGGAGGTCCTGCCCCGCCTGGGTCATAGCTACATCTATACCGACAACAAGGATGGCACCCACACCGGCATCTGCGAGCGCTGCGACAAGGCTCTGAATCCTGCAGCCCATACCTATGACGAGAATCATGTCTGCACCCTCTGCGGTGAGGGCGGTGCACAGGAGCCCACTGTAGACAGTGCCGTTGTGATCCGTCACTCCCTGAATCTTGCCAGCGATATTTCCATTAACTATGCCGTTGCCGCCAGCCAGCTGGCTGCCTACGACAGCTACTATCTGGATTGTGTCCTGCCCGTATACTCCGGCAATGAGAAGACCGGAACCACCAGCATCCGCATTGAGCCGGTTCTCAAGGGCAGCTACTACTACTTCACTCTTACCGGTGTCACCGCTGTACAGATCGGTGACATGATCGAAGCCACCCTTTACATGACCAAGGACGGTGCAGCCTATGCTTCCAACGCTGATAGCTACAGTGTAGGCACCTACGCTTATGCACAGCTTGCCAAGACCGATGTGGCAGATAGTCTGAAGACCCTCTGCGCAGATCTTCTGGCATACGGTGCTGCTGCTCAGACCTTCAAGGGCTACCGTACCGATGCGCTGTGTGATGCAGCCATGACTCTGGAGCAGCTCTCCTACCTCAGTGACCTGAGCACCGTGACCTTCGGCAACAACAATTCCATTCTGGATGACATTGCCGATCCTCAAATCACCTGGGCAGGCAAGTCCCTGAATCTGGAATCCAAGGTTGTCCTGAAGTTCGTCATGGAGACCGGCTCCTATAAGGGCAACGTTGAAGATCTGACCCTCCGTGTATCCTTCACCGACTACGCAGGTCAGGAGAAGACCATGACCCTGACCGATCCCGTTGTCTACGGGACCACCGGCACTCGCTATGCCTTCGACTTCGACGGTCTGCTGGCTGCAGAGCTCCGCAGCGTTGTGAAGGTAGCCGTATACGAGGGCGATACTCAGGTCTCCCCCACCATGTGCTACAGTGCCGACACCTACGGCAACAACAAGACCGGCACCCTGCTGACTCTGTGCAAGGCTCTGGTTGCCTACTCCGATTCCGCAAAGGCTTACTTCGTCAAGTAATGCCATGAGACCAGAGGGGTTCCCCCTCTATTCTCGGGAATCCTAACATCGCTTACCATCTTCCTTTCTTCCGCCCCTCTCTGTGGCCCCATAACACAGAGAGGGGCACTTTTTAAGGAAGAAGGAATAGGGAAGAGTGAATAGGCAAAATTCCGATTTGTCAAACAGTTTGATTTACCCCTTCGTAGGGGCGCGCATTGCGCGGAGGCTGCTGAAAAAGTCTACCATTTTATGGAAAAACTCTTGACAAACACGCAATTTTGTAGTATAATATGACATATAGAGATGGTGAATGGAGCGTG
>JAGBGB010000295.1 GCA_017936205.1 Oscillospiraceae bacterium | reverse complement strand
GTTCTGGATGATCGAGCCGGAGATCGCCTTCGCAGATCTGTCCGACGATATGCGTCTGGCTGAGGATATGATCAAGTATATCATTTCCTATGTTCTGGAGAACGCTCCGGAAGAAATGCAGTTCTTCAACAGCTTCGTAGACAAGGGTCTGTTAGAGAGACTGAATCATGTTATGAGCTCTGACTTCGGTCATGTGACCTATACGGAAGCCATTTCCCTGTTGGAGCCCCACAATGACCGCTTTGAGTATCCCGTACATTGGGGAAGCGACCTGCAGACCGAGCACGAAAGATACCTGACCGAGGAGCTGTTTAAGCGCCCTGTTTTCGTCACCGATTACCCCAAGGAGATCAAGGCCTTCTACATGAAGCTCAACGAGGACGGGAAGACCGTGGCTGCTATGGACTGTCTGGTTCCCGGCATCGGCGAGATCATCGGCGGCAGTCAGCGTGAGGACAACTACGACATCCTCATGAACCGTATGAACGAACTGGGTCTAAAGCCTGAGGATTATGATTTCTATCTGGATCTGCGGAAGTACGGCTCCACCCGCCACGCCGGCTTCGGTCTGGGCTTCGAGCGCTGTGTCATGTACCTGACCGGTGTAGGCAACATCCGCGACGTTCTCCCCTTCCCCCGTACCGTCAACAACTGCGAGCTGTAATTCGAACACAATAAGCTGTGCCCATGGAGCCCCTCTGCTCCATGGGCATTTTCGTCGTAGATCCTATGTCATGCAGGCGATAGAAATCGTCAAATTCCGATATCGCACAGTTTGATTTACCGTTGCGTAGGGGCGCGCATTGCGCGTACGACAACCACCAAGAATTGGTGGTTGTGAAAAATGTTTCGATATTTGGAGAAATTACATCTTTTTCGGTAGTTTTTGTGTTCATGGCGTTACGCCATGAACCGGGCGCGCAATGCGTGCCCCTACGCAGCGGTGAACGAAGCAGTTCGATAAATCGGAATTGTAGTGGGAGCGACAAAAGAGGCTGTCTCGATTGAGACAGCCTCTCGTTCATGACAGAATATGATCAGGACTCAAAGGTGACAGTCTGCGCCCATTGGGTGATCTGATGGGCATACTTGGCAGCATCGTCCTTACGGGTGAAGAACTGAACCAGCCAGAAGGAGTCAGATCCCTTGTACATATAGGCAGTGTAGTGGAAAAGTGTCTTCCCGTCAGAGCCTGTGTTGTCGAACTCGAAATAGCACAGACCGTTATCGGTCTTCAGCTCAGCGTCGGACTGATTGGCTTCCAGAACCAGCTCGCCGTATTCCTCAATGCTGTAGTCCTCAAAGCCGGGGAAGGCATCAAAGGCTTCGTTCAGCATCAATACACCCACACGATCGGATTCCAGATAAGCAGAATAGTTCTCCTGCTCCATCTTACGGAAGTCCTCAGTTAAGGTGATCTTCAGGTCCTGAACGGTGAAGGTCTTGGGATCCGGGGAACCCTTCAGAATGCCGGAGGTGGCAAAGAAGCCGATCAGTGCACCAATGATGGCAGCGGCAAGGATGACCCAGATGCCGACCTTGGAGCCCTTCTTCCGATTAGCAAGGGCTTCCGGGTTCTGATTGTTGTCGAAGCGGAAGGCATTGCCGCTGAACAGGCTGAAGCGATTCTGTCCCGTCAGCAGCACAGGCTCCTGCCCCGGCTCTAACTGGTAAAATTCACTGCAGAAGCCCTTGCTCAGCTTATCCGCAATGACGAAGATCTTCACGGCCTCCTCGGGAACCAAAAAGCTCACCTGCTGACCGTTCTTCACCTCTCCCAGCTTCCGACAGCGGATACCGTTGATCACCATGTCTCCATACATGGGATCCTCGCCGTAGATCTTGGCGCTGACCAAACAACCGACGAAGCTCTTATTTCTGCGAATGGTTAATTCTCTCATGATGATCTCTCCTTTCACCATTGTCTGTTTTGGCATACTAATTCTATCATATATGATTCCGTATGTCAATAACCACCCTTTCCAAATCCCTCATTCACATAAGAAATCTAACGGAAGAAAGCCGTCAAATTCCGATTTATCGGTGAGTCTCTGTAGGGGCGATGCTATGTCATCGCCCGGTAACACCGTAAAACGGTGTTACACAAAATAATTTGATTTTTTACAAGTTTTTATCAAAAATAGGTGCATTTTATGTCATGGCGGTATCCGCCCTGACCGGGCGATGACACAGCATCGCCCCTACGAAGGGGTAAATCAAACTGTTCGACAAATCGAAATTTGAAGTTTTACAGCAACAAAGAACACAGATCCCACAACGGTTTTGGCGTTGTGGGATCTGATCTTAAAACATTACATATGGACCTTGGTGCCGGATTCGCCGCGGAGGGCGGCTGCGGCGTTCTCAAGGGAGGCAATGATGGCCTCGCCGCCGGTCTGGGCGAAGGAAATGGCAGCCTTGACCTTGGGCAGCATGGAGCCGGGAGCAAAGTGGCCCTCGGTGCAGTACTGCTCTGCCTGAGCAACGGTCATTTCGTTCAGGCTCTCCTGATTGGGCTTGCCCCAGTTAATGGCAACACGGTCAACGGCGGTCAGGATAACCAGTGCATCAGCCTTCACCAGCTCTGCCAGCTTAGCAGAAGCGAAGTCCTTGTCGATGACTGCGGGGGTGCCGTAGAGCTTGCCTTCTCTGCGAACAACGGGAATGCCGCCGCCGCCAACGGTGATGACAACACAGCCGCTGTTGATGAGAGCATTGACCGTGTTCTTCTCGATGACATCAATGGGCTTGGGGGACGGAACCACCTGACGGTAGCCTCTGCCTGCATCCTCTACCATGGTGTAGCCCTTCTCTGCTGCGATACGCTCTGCGGTTTCCTTATCATAGAAGGAGCCGATGGGCTTGGTGGGATTCTGGAAAGCAGGGTCAGCCTCGTCAACCAGAACCTGAGTCACCACGGTAGCAACATCCTTGACCATTCCACGGGCAGAGAGCTCATTGCCGATGGCGTTCTGCAGGTGGTAGCCGATGTAGCCCTGGCTCATTGCGCCGCACTCGGGGAAAGGCATATCGGACTTAATAGCCTTTGCCTCAGCGGCGGTGCCCATGCCCAGATTGATCATGCCCACCTGGGGGCCGTTTCCGTGAGCGATAACCACCTCGTTGCCCTCAGCGATCAGGTCAACGATGGGCTTTGCAGTCTCAGTCACAAGCTGAAGCTGCTCATAGGGAGTATTGCCCAGAGCGTTGCCGCCCAGAGCAATGACGATTCTCTTAGACATTTATTTTACCTCTTATCATTTTAATATAGGGTGGGAGCCGAGGCCCCCACCCTGAAAAAGTTTTTCTAAGGATTAGAACATTTTACGGGCGTTGTCGGCTGCATCCAGGGTCATGAGAGCCTTAACGGGATCCTTAACCTGTGCTAAGAAGATCATTGCAGCGATAACATAGGGCTTGTAGGAAGCCTGCTTGTACAGGGGAACCAGGTAGCGGTCGAATACGGAGTTGTCAACTTCGCCTTCTTCGCAGCTCAGGCCGGTGATGTCAGCGGGCAGGCAGTGCAGGTACAGCGCCTTGCCGTCCTTGGTCAGGGACATCATTTCCTCAGTGCAAGCCCAATCCTTGTGCTCTGCGTTCTGAGCCAGCAGCTTCTTCTCCAGCTCGTCGATGCCCTTCTGGTCGCCCTTGGAGTACAGAGCGGTACGCTCCTCCATAGCCTTGAAGGGAGCCCAAGACTTGGGATATACGATATCGGCATCCTTGAAGGCTTCCTTCATATCGTTGGTCTTAGTGAACTTGGAGCCGTACTTCTCGCAGTTCTGACGAGCGATCTCCTCAACCTCGGGCATAACCTCGTAGCCCTCGGGGTGAGCCAGGCAAACATCCATGCCGAAACGGGTGAACAGGCCGATAACGCCCTGGGGAACGGACAGGGGCTTGCCGTAGGAGGGAGAATATGCCCAAGTCATAGCGACCTTCTTGCCCTTCAGGTTCTCAACACCACCGAAGTAGTGGATCACATGGAGCATATCGGACATGCACTGGGTAGGATGGTCCACGTCGCACTGCAGGTTGACCAGAGTGGGTCTCTGCTCTAAGATGCCGTCACGGTAGCCGTCTTCCAGAGCGCCCATGAAGGTCTTCATGTACTCGTGGCCCTGACGGATGTACATATCGTCACGGATGCCGATGACATCAGCCATGAAGGAAACCATGTTAGCGGTCTCACGAACGGTCTCGCCATGAGCGATCTGGGACTTCTTCTCGTCCAGAACCTGCTCTTCCAGACCCAGCAGGTTGCAGGCGGAAGCGAAGGAGAAACGGGTACGGGTGGAGTTGTCACGGAACAGGGAAATGCCCAGACCGGAGTTGAAGATCTTGGTGGACTTGTTGCGCTCCCGGAGGTCGCGGAGTGCATCGGCTACGGTAAAGATGGCGTCGATCTCGTCGTCGGTCTTGTCCCAAGTCCAGTAGAAGTCGGTCTTGTACATATTGTTGATGCGCAGGGTCTCAAGATGTCTTGCAAGCTCTACAGTTTTGCTCATTTTTTATTTTCTCCTTAAAAATTGAATTCGGGGAATTACTTAATATCGTTACCGGTCAGCTCCTGACGGAACTCTGCCTCGGTGATCTTGTTCTCGGGCTTATACAGGCCGGGAACTGCTGCGTACAGGGCGGCGCAGACAACCAGATCCTGCTTCCAGGTGATCTCGTTGGGAGCGTGTGCCTGAGACTCGGCACCGGGGCCGAAGCCAACACAGGGGATGCCATAGCGGCCCTGGATGGAAACGCCGTTGGTGGAGAAGGTCCACTTGTCGGTCAGAGGACGGCCAACACGCTTCTCCTTAGCCTGCTCGTCAGCCCACAGACGCTCGGTGCCCCACAGACCATGATGTGCATCCACCAGAGCCTGCACATGAGCAGCGTTCTCCTTGTTGATCCAAGTGGGGAAGAAGCACTCGGTCTCGTAAACATGGCCGTTCCATGCAGGACGATCATACATGTACATGGAAACCTTAACATCCTCAGCATACTTCTTGCAAGCGGGCAGATCCTCGATCTCCTTCAGGCAGGACTTGTAGGTCTCGCCTGCGGTCATGCGGCGGTCGATGGAAATGGCGCAGCTGTCAGCAACAGCGCAGCGAGAGGGAGAGGTGTAGAAGATCTGAGAGGTGGTGCAGGTGCCTCTGCCTAAGAAGCGAGCATCCTCGTAATGATCGGGGTTGTACTTGGGATCCAGCATCTTCACAAGGCCCTTGATCTCCTTGTCATCAGCTGCGTCGTTCTCGTTCAGGTCACGGACGTTCAGGAGGATCTCAGCCATCTTGTGGATCGCATTGTCACCACGCTCGGGAGCGGAGCCATGGCAGGAAACGCCACGGACATCCACACGGATCTCCATTCTGCCTCTGTGTCCACGATAGATGCCGCCGTCGGTGGGCTCGGTAGAGATAACGAACTCGATCTTCTCTCTTGCATCCTCGGGACCGTTGAAGTACTCGTTGACGATGGACTGCCAGCACATGCCGTCGCAGTCTTCTTCCTGTACGGAGCCAACGATCATGATCTTGTAGCCCTCGGGGATCAGGCCCAGATCCTTCATGATCTTGCCGCCGTAAACTGCGGAAGCCATGCCGCCCTCCTGATCGGAACCGCCGCGGCCATAGATGATCTCGTCAGTCTCGTAGCCTTCATAGGGATCATGCTCCCAGTTATTGATATTGCCAATACCAACGGTGTCGATGTGGGAATCGATAGCGATGATCTTATCGCCCTCGCCCATCCAGCCGATGATATTGCCCAAAGCATCGATTTCAACCTTGTCGTAGCCCAGCTTTTCCATCTCGGCTTTAATGCACATGACAACGCCCTCTTCCTCGCAGCTCTCGCTGGGGATGCGGATCATGTCACGGAGGAAGCGGCTCATGTCGGCACGGTAGCCTTCCGCAGCTTTCTTGATCAGTTCAAAATCCATGTATATTCCCTCCAAAAAATTTTGTTTATTCTTATGTCAGTGGGGAATAGGCATACCCCACCTTGACTATATTATCATAGTTTTCTCAGATGTCAAACTATTTTTTCCTAAAACGGAAAGTTTTTTTAAAAAAACATTGATTTCTTGAAAATATATGATATGATAATTGAAGTGTGTACTATGGCACACTGTATGAATCTGTCAAATCCAGATCGAAAAACAGGAGGAATAACCCCATGATTGATCTTCGCATCAATAAAGAAGGTCTTGCCAATAATATCCGCAAGGCCAAAGAGAACAACATCATCATCCCCACCTTCGCTCAGATGCAGAATCCCAAGCTCATCCCTGAGGCTATCAAGGCTAAGCTGGCAAACACCGGTCTGTGGGATACAGATCCTGTCAACCTCTTCCGTATCACATGGAAGAACGAGGCAAAGGAATTCGGCGGTCTGTATCAGGATGTTCCCAACTTCGTAGAGTTCCCCTCTGCACTCACCGGTGTTAAGGCTCGTATCATTGCTATGGCAGGCAAGTGGTTCCCCACCGGCTGCCATAAGGTCGGCGCTTCCTTCGGCTGCCTGGTTCCCCGTCTGGTGACCGGTCAGTTCGACGCCACCTACCACAAGGCTGTATGGCCCTCTACCGGCAACTACTGCCGTGGCGGTGCATTCAACTCCAAGCTGCTGGCTTGCCAGTCCATCGCCATTCTTCCCGCTGAGATGTCTCAGGAACGCTTCGACTGGCTCAAGTCCATCGCCGGCGAGATCATCGCTACCCCCGGCTGCGAGTCCAATGTTAAGGAAATTTTCGACAAGACTTGGGAGCTGAAGCAGCGTGAGGATGTTATGGTCTTCAATCAGTTCGAGGAAATGGGCAACCCCGTATGGCACTACAATGTGACCGGCGAGGCTCTGGCAACCGTTTACGAGGCTGTAAAGCGTGACGGCGACCGTCTGGCAGGCTGTGCATTCACCTCCGGCTCCGCAGGCACCATGAGTGCAGGCGACTACCTGAAGGATCACTACCCCACTGCGAAGGTCGGCGTTGGCGAAGCTCTCCAGTGCCCCACCATCCTGAACAACGGCTTCGGTGGCCACCGCATCGAGGGCATCGGCGACAAGCACATTCCTTGGATCCACAATGTTAAGAACACCGACATGGCAATTGCCATCGACGACGAAGACTCCCAGCGCCTGCTCCGCCTGTTCAACAAGCCCGAAGGCAAGAAGTACCTGAAGGAAACTCTGGGTCTGGAGGATGAGCTCATTGAGAAGCTGTCCTGGCTGGGCATCTCCGGCATTGCCAACATGCTGTGCTGCATCAAGATGGCTAAGTACTACGAGCTCACCGAGAACGATGTACTGCTGACCGTCCTGACCGACTCCGCATCCATGTACGGCTCCCGTATCACCGAGCTGGACGAGAACCACGGCGCATACAGTGACTTCGAGGCTGCTCTGGATCACAACCTGCATATCCTGGGTCTGAAGACCGACAACCTCATTGAGCTGACCTATGCAGACCGCAAGCGTGTACATAACCTGAAGTACTATACTTGGGTCGAGCAGCAGCAGCGTGATGTGGCTGACCTGAACGCTCTGTGGTATGACACCAAGGGCACCTGGGATGCAGTCCACGCTCAGTACAAGGAGATGGATGAGCTCATCAACGAGTTCAACGAGGCTACCGGCCTGCTGAAGAGCCTGTAATTGTCTCCTTGGCACAAACAAATACGCCTTCCCCGATATGACTACAGTTCTGTGGGCGTATATTTCATTACTATCTGCACCACAGACAAAAGTCATTTTCTATCAAAGCTACCCACAGGGGCGGACAATCGTGTCCGCCCCTGTCATGCAACCACCTCTGTAGCGGCGGACGTCCCTGTCCGCCCACCGTGCCCACCTGTAGCGGCGGACGTCCCTGTCCGCCCACCGTACGCACCTGTAGCGGCGGACGTCCCTGTCCGCCCACCGTACGCACCTGTAGTGGCGGACGTCCCTGTCCGCCCAAATAACTTGGTTGCATTAACAAAGCTTGGTAAAATGGTAGAACGCTTCATAACAGAACTTCCCACACACTACCCCACAATCACGATTCACAATTATGTCATTATGCCCAACCATATTCATCTATTGGTGGAGCTATGTGACAACACTTGCGAACAAGATTGTCTGCCACTGCATAAGATCATGCAAGCCTTCAAGTCCATTACTACTCGGGAAGCTTGGTCATACGGACTGAAGCAACTCTGGCAGCGTTCTTTCTATGACCATATCATACGCAACGAGGCTGATTATCGGCGTATTTGGAATTATATTGAAACTAACCCCCTCCGTTGGACCGATGATATGTACTACTGTCCCGACGACACTTCATACTATTTTTGATATGAGACATCCCATCATGTGAACGTCTTTACAGGCGGACAGGGACGTCCGCCGCTACGATGTTTTGTGCGATCGGTCCCCGTAACATCGTTGTTATTACACTGTTTTCGATATGAGTCATTCCATCATGCGTACGTTTTTACAGGCGGACAGGGACGTCCGCCGCTACGATGTTTTGTGCGATCGGTCCCCGTAACATCGTTGTTATTACACTGTTTTCGATATGAGTCATTCCATCATGCGAACGTTTTTACAGGC
>JAGBGB010000294.1 GCA_017936205.1 Oscillospiraceae bacterium | reverse complement strand
TTTCAAAATGTTCGGAATACGCCGAGTTTTGTGGTAAAAATTTTTACAAGGGGACTTTTTCAGCAGCCTCCATTGCGCGTCCGACAACCACCAAGAATTGGTGGTTGTGAAAAATGTTTCGTTTTTTGGAGAAATTACATCATTTTCGGTGGTTTTTGTATTCATGCCGTTCCGCCATGAACCGGACGCGCAATGCGCGCCCCTACGCAGCGGTGAACGAAGCAGTGCGATAAATCGGGATTTCGCATACTGTTATTCTTGCCGGGGAATATATACGGAAAATAATTTGTGCTGCACACTTTCCTTAAAGGTGGATTTATGGTATACTACTCACGAAACAAACGACTCAGGAGGTGAGGATCGGATGGATCATTTTGAACTGGTTTCTCCCTATCAGCCTACGGGGGATCAGCCACAGGCAATTGAGACTCTGACCAAGGGCTTACAGGCAGGGCTACGGGATCAGGTGCTTCTGGGTGTGACCGGCTCCGGTAAGACCTTTACAATGGCAAATATCATTGCAAATCTAAACCGCCCTGCGCTGGTGCTGGCTCATAACAAAACGCTGGCTGCCCAGCTTTGCTCGGAGTTCCGTGAATTCTTCCCCAACAATGCCGTAGAATATTTTATTTCCTACTATGACTATTATCAGCCGGAGGCTTATATTGCCCACACAGATACCTTCATAGAGAAGGATTCCTCTGTAAATGACGAGATCGAGCGGCTGCGGCACAGTGCTACCAGCGCTCTCTTCGAACGGCGAGATACCATTGTGGTTGCCTCCGTTTCCTGTATTTACGGTCTGGGAGATCCCATTGACTATAAGAACATGGTCATATCCCTCCGTACGGGCATGGAGAAGTCCAGAGAGGAGCTCATGGCGAAGTTAGTAGAGATCCGCTATGAACGGAATGATGTTGAGTTTGCCAGAAATACCTTCCGTGTCCGTGGGGATACGGTGGAGATCTATCCGGTTTACTGGTCGGGGCGAGCCATCCGTGTAGAATTTTTTGGAGATGAAATAGATCGGATCTCCGAAATCAATGCTGTCACCGGTATGCCGGAACGAGTGGTAGGTCATGTAGCTATTTACCCCGCCTCTCACTATGTAGCCTCCAAAGAGAAGCTGAACCGAGCCATGACAGAAATTGAAGAAGAAATGCTGGAACGAGAGGCATGGTTCAAAGAAAACAACAAGCTTCTGGAAGCACAACGGATCCGTCAGCGAACCCTCTACGATCTGGAAATGCTGCGGGAGATCGGCTTCTGCTCCGGAATCGAGAACTATTCCCGTGTAATCTCCGGCAGAGCTCCCGGAACCCCTCCCATGACGCTGCTGGACTACTTTCCTGAGGATTTCATCCTTTTCGTAGACGAAAGCCATGTGACCCTACCCCAGGTCCGTGCCATGTATGCAGGAGACCGTAGCAGGAAGGAAAGCCTTGTAGATTATGGCTTCCGCTTGCCCAGTGCCTTCGATAATCGCCCTCTGACCTTCGATGAATTTCAAAGCAAAATCAAGCAGGCAGTCTATGTTTCTGCCACACCTGCTGAGTATGAGCGCAAGAAGGCACAGCAGTATGCAGAGCAGGTCATCCGTCCTACAGGGCTTCTGGATCCCAAAATTCTTGTACGCCCCATTGAGGGACAGATCGACGACCTGATCGAAGAATGTAACAAGGTGATTGCCAAGAAGGAGCGTGTCCTTGTGACCACCCTGACCAAACGCATGGCAGAGGATCTGACAAGCTACCTCCACAAGGCGGGAATTCGTGTCCGCTATATGCACTCCGATGTGGCTGCATTGGAGAGAATGGAGATCCTACGGGATCTTCGTATGGCAAAGTTCGATGTACTGGTAGGGATCAATTTGCTCCGTGAGGGCTTGGATCTGCCTGAAGTCTCTCTGGTAGCCATTCTGGATGCGGACAAAGAAGGCTTCCTCCGCAGCGAAACAAGCCTGATCCAGACCATAGGTCGTGCTGCCAGAAATGCAGAGGGCAGAGTCATCATGTACGCAGACAAGATCACCGCTGCCATGGATGCTGCTATTACGGAGACAGAACGACGCCGAAGCATTCAGGATTCCTACAATCAGGCTCACGGCATCGTTCCCAAAACCATTGTAAAGAACATTCACGAGCTGATCGAGATCACCCAAGCTGAGGGAGAAGCTGCCAGAGCCGACGGTGTGAAGATGACCAAGGCGGAGCGGGAACGAGAGATCGCCCGTCTGGAGAAGGAAATGCGTGCCGCCGCAAAGATGATGGAATACGAATATGCTGCCGTGCTCCGAGATCGTATCATGGAGCTACGAGGCCAGAAATAAAAAACACACCGCTGCAGGCTATCTGCTTTGCAGCGGTGTGTGTTATTTATTCATCCTTCCGTTGCAGGATCGTATTGATCTTCGCCTCCAGCTCTGCACAGTAGTCTTGAACAGTCTGCTCTTTGTTGAGGACCTGTTTCAGCTCGTCACGAATGAGGGCATAGATCTCATGCCCATGGTCTCCCAGTCTCTCCGTATCCTCAATACCGAAAACATAGGGTGCCAGGTAAGGATCCTGCAGCAGCTCCAAGCCGTCCAGTGCACTCATGACACCGGGGAAGTAGCCCACACGTTCAGCGTAGGCGATCTGCGAATCCGATTCCATAAGGAAGTTGATCAGCTCCGCTGCATTTACAATGTATTCTGTATCTGCAGGGATCACCGCCACCTCACCCACTGCGGCACAGGCCGGCTGTGCATTGTCCAAGTAGGGATAGACAGCCAGATTATCTCCCCATCCATCCTGTCCGCGGATCAGCCTTGCCGCATCGAGGGAAGCATCGATCATTGCTACACTCCCCTTTGCGAACATGCCGAGCTGACTATTATAGTCCATAGAAACGGAGCGATCTGCGCTTCTCTCCGTTGTATAAAGCTCCAGATATTGCTCTGTGACCTTTTCCCATTGCGGTGTATGGGTAGAGGCTAAGCCGGTATTCGGATCCACAATTGTGGCACCGGTGCTCCAGATCATTCCCAAGTACAAGGCAGGTGAGCTTGCACGAGTACCTATACCATATGTTAAAAGACCATCCCTGGATCCCTTCATCGCTTCCGCTGCAGACAGCATCTTATCATAGCTGAAATCATTGTCCGGATATGCTACCCCAAAGTGGTCGAACAAGCTCCGATTGATCAGCAGTGCTCTGGGGGTTGCAAACAGAGGTGCAGAAACCAATCTTCCTCTGAGTGCAGAGTTGACATCCCGTACATAGGAACAGTCAATCATCAGCCCGGGTTGAATATCCTCCACCACAGACTGTGCCAACAGCGTATCCAGAGGCAGAATCAGCCCCTGATCAGCCAGTACCATGTCGTAGGGAGAGCTAACAAGAAGTACATCCGGGCCATTCCCATTTTCCAGTGCTTCGGCAATTCTTTCGTAGGGCTTCTCGGAGGTCGGAATAGGTGTATATTCCACCGTAATGTTCGGGTTCCGCTCTTCAAAACGATTCAGCAGCCCGTTCATAGCCAGCGCTATCTTAGAATCATCTATACCGGCCTGCCAAACCTTCAGGGTAATGAGCTTACCTGGATCGGCAGTCTCTGTTTTATAGTCTGCCTTCTCCCCGTAAAGGCAGAGGATCTTCACAGCCTGCGCTCTGGTGGCAGGCGCCTGTGGATCCAAAACCGTCTCCGTACTGCCCTCTAAAAATTGATTCTCTACTGCCCAATCCACAGCCTCCTGTGCCCATGGGCTGATCTGATCACGATCCGAGAACTTACCGGACGGGGAGAACTCCTCATGAACCTTATAGCCACCCAGACGGTACAGAATCGTAACCAGCTGCTCACGTGTAATGACCTGCTCCGGTGCGAAGTGAGTCTCATCCTTCCCTGTCAAGAGCTTCAGCTCATTCAAGTACATCACAGCATCCTCGCAATCTAAGCCCTCTACATCCACAAAAGGATTAGAAAAGCCGGAAACGTCCGGTTTTTTCAAATAGCGATATAGGGCAAGGGCAAACTCTCCACGTTTCATAGGGGCATCAGGTGTAAAGCGAGTTGAAGAAGTGCCACGAACCCAACCACGGTTATAAGCGGTGGTCAAGTATCCATAATACCAGTCGTCCCTCTGCACATCCTGAAATTCCAGCTCTAAAGGCTCCTTAGAGGCCTTATCATAATTATGAATGCGGACCCATACGAGTACCGCAAGCGCTGCTACAGCAATAATGGAAATCACACGCACAAAACGTTTCATACAACTCCCCCTTTCCTATGTGCAAGTATATTCGGAAGTATTATACCAAAGTCTACCGAAATGTCAATAGATCATCCTAAGACACGCTGTATTATCCGATCGCATGTAGGATCACCCCACTTGAAAACCACAATGTCCATTATCCCTACGAACAATATATCAGAGACCTTGTCAATCATATGCAGAAAAAGAAAAGAAGCGATAAGAAAAAAAGAAACAGAACTCAATCCTTATGCTCGCAATTCATACAGCATCTAATAAGCTCAGTTATATCGATCTTAAGATCAGGTAGAACAGAGGGTTTAATAAAGCCATTGGAAATCATCTGCAAATCATAACACAACCCGGAATCAACAAGCTGCTTCAAATATGTACAGAAAAATTCTTGCTCAACCATCATAGTCACCTCGTTCATACAAAATATATCATAAAAATCAAGACAATGCAACAATTTAGTCAAGAGAAGTGATGCAGCTACGCTGTGAAAAGTGATGCAATGCGTTCCACCCACGCGCCGAAGGCGTGCATCACAGGCGGAGCCTGCATCACCCACGAAGTGCGCATCATGTTCCGTAAGGAACGCATCACTCAAAAAAGTCTCTTTTGCCTTTTGGGCAAAAGAGACTTTTTTGATGGCTCCCCCTGTTGGACTCGAACCAACGACCTGCGGATTAACAGTCCGTCGCTCTACCGACTGAGCTAAGGGGGAATATAAATGTTGGCGTTAC
>JAGBGB010000001.1 GCA_017936205.1 Oscillospiraceae bacterium | reverse complement strand
GGCAGTGGTGCAGGTTGCGGGTACCGCTTTGTCGATGACCTCGGTATGTCCCTTTGCAGGGACGGTCTGCTGTGCAACGAGGACGGCATTACAGACAGAGCAGTGCTTGCCCTCAGTCTTACCGGCTGCGGTACAAGTGGCTGCTACAGCCTTGTCGATAACTTCTGTATGTCCCTTCGCTGCAACATAGGTATCTTTGTAGCTGTGAGAGCAACGGCTACAGGTGTGGGTGGTATAGCCCTGGGCGGTACAGGTGGGGGCAGCGACCTTAGTGGTATAGCTATGACCCAGGGCAGCTACAGTCTCAGTCTTGGTGCCCTTACAGGTTGCACAGGTATAGGTCTTTACGCCGGTGGCAGTACAAGCGGGCTGTGTGGTGACGACACCGCTGTTCCAGCCATGGGCAGCGGTCATGGTATAGCCACAGGAACATGTCCCCTTGTGGTTGTTATTATCCACCTTGGCATAGGTGTAGCTGTGAGCGGTAGCGGTAAACTGTGCCGTTACGGTGGTATCGGCTTGGATATTGGTCAGAGCCTTGTCCCAGCCCGTAAAGGCATAGTGCGCGTCCTGGGTAGGTGCCTTAGTTGGGGCAGGCCCTGTGTAAGCAACAGTATCTCCCTTTACGACGGTTTGCGTCTCCAGGATCTCTCCGTCCCCGTCTACGAAGGTAACCCGTGCAGAGCCTGTGGGGACGTTGGCAGTGGGTCCTACATAGATATAATCGAGGGTAATCACACCGGTTTCCGTGGAGCTGATGCTCTCTATCCCCGAGAAAACAAGGCGGAGGGCGGTGATCTTCTCCACAGCCTTTACATCATCGCTGACGGGATAGGTCACGGTAATATAGGTATCCCTGTTCAGTTCCTCTGCTGTGGGATAATAGAATTCCGTTGCAGCATTCTTAAGAGAATCTGTGCCCATGGGATGGGTCATTGTCGTTGCATAGAAGTACAGCCCCACCTTCGGCTCGGAGTAAGCCTTGAAGTTCTTCAGCTTGAAACGGAGCTGGACAACCTCTGCATTCTTGGTGTCGTACTCCATGGTAAGTGGCTTATTCATAGAGGGGGAGGCCTGTACATAGAGTGCTCCTTGGTCCGCGTCTGCATTGACCTTCAAGGTCATGGTCCCCTCACCTGCGGAGGAAAATACGGGTGCTGCAATGCGTCCGCTGTTGACCCAGCCACCGGCATCCAAATTCACATTGCCGTAGGTGGCACTCATGTAGCGTTCCCTGTCTGTGTCCTTGTTGGTAAAGCCAATAAAGAGTGTAGAGGGAGCTTCTGCCTTTTTGCCTACATAGATATAGTCCACAATGATCCTTGCAAATTCCCCCGGGTTCTGATTCTTAGTAAAGAGGAAGCGAAGCCCCAGAGACTTTAAATAGTCAGCATTCTTTAGGCTGTCATTGATGGGGATCTGCACCGTCTGCCATTGATCGTTGGCAATTTGGAAGGGGGCATTGGCAGAGGAGTTGGCAGAGGTCACACCGTCGGTTTCCTGGACCGCCATAAGCGCAATGATCGGCTCCTTCCCTTCCTGGGCAGCTAAGGCCTCGGTTTTGAAGCGGACCTCCACAATTTCTGCCTGTGAGGGGTCGTAGGACAGAGGATGGTGCATATCCTTGGCTGCATAGGCATATTCATGAGAAGCAGCGGAGGTTCCCAAATAGGCTCCGTTACTTTCTCCCTGTCCCAAGGTTCCTGTGTAATCCGCCCCTGTATAGAGGGTCATGGTACCCTCAACGGGGTCTAACTTGTAGTAGCCTCCTGCCTCATTGGTGCAGGCTGTTGCCCATGCGGGATCATTCGGTGCATCAAAGGCGTGTCCACCGTATGCCCCCTCAACATAATGGGAAGCGGAACCGTCCTTACCGAAGCCAAAGTAGAGGCTGTGGGTTTTTCTGCCAACATAAATGTAGTCAACGGTGGCTTTGCCCTCTCGCATATACCCGAAGTTAAAGCATACAGCCTTAATGGTGCCACAGGTGGAGATCTTCTTATCCTTCAGATCAAAGGTCAAGGTCACATATTGCCCCTCTAAGCTGCCGCCCTTCATACATTCCGGAGGTATGGGTATCTTGATAGTCTCCTTCCACTGGTTGGTATCGGAAGAGTTTCCGCTCCACTTATCAGAGCCGGAGGGGAGATAGGTCAAATACACCCCGGGATCATAGTTGCCGTAAGGAACAGTTCCCTCAAGCTTGAAGCGTACCTGGAAGATCTCCGCATTGGAGGCTTTAAAGTTCAAAAATGCGTTATCCGTATAGTTGGAATTCCACACAAAGTTTGTGGGAGAATTGGAAGGCTGAATATAGGTATTCCAATAGGTAGGATTCCCGGAGGAATCCTTCTCCGTAGTCAGCGGGAAGGTAAGCTTTCCGTCGCTGATCTTAAGTGCATCAGTAGCGATCCGCATAGGTGCCCAGTTAGATACATTGGCATAGTTCTTGTATCCGTAGAGATTATCCTGGTACTTGCCGGCAGTTACCTTATTAAAATCAAACATAAGCTGCTGAGTATCGGCAATGGAGAATTCTCCTGTAATGCTCTGCCCCTTGGCACCACTGAAGTTGAGCTTTAAGGTCATCTTGGAGGTTCCGGATACAGTGAGCCTGCTGCTGAGATCATGGGAGTGGAGATTACGGTTAATGGTAATGGTACCGCTGGTCATCTCCTGGGTGGGATCGGAGGCAGTGACGGTATACATACCGTCTCGCTCCCGTACCATAACGATCATGGGCTTATCTACGGTAATGTCTCCGTAGGTGCCTGCCTTCCAGAAGACCATAGCGGTGATACCCAAGGTATTCTCCTTCACTACATGGAGAGAGGTAGTGTTTTTGACGATGGTAATGTCGGGGCTCTTGTTGTAGGCCTGTGTCTCCTCGGCGGTCATACCGGGGAGCATGACATAGCTGTAGCTGCCGTTCACAGGCTTAACACCATGGTCCACCCACATCTCAAGGAAGCTGTGCTTCCCGTTGGGGGCTGTGTCACCCAGGGTGTAGTCATTAAAGCTGTCGTTGGTATCGTCGCCGTCTGCGGAAGATTCCCGGAAGGCCTTCTTGATGGTAACGTTCCCACCCTTGGGGAATACGTAGCCCCCAAAGTTCCCTGCATAGACCCACTGAGGGTCGGTGTACTTCTTGGTGGAGAAGGAATTCACCTTTTCCAGGGTCACACCGTCTACAATGATATCCTCCGTGCCGTAGGTGGTAACTCCATTGACCGTAGTGGTTTCCGTAAGCTCACGGTTATCCACATAAGTGTAGACAGAATGGTCCCGGGTGCTGAAATCAATGTCACTTCCCACACAGACGATCTCATCATCGAACATGAAGTAGGATTTCTTAGCAGTCAAGTCGGAGGTCATGACTTGCTTTAGGTTATTGCGCTCCACGGGGCTCTTGATCTCGGCCTTTTCTACCGCAGACTCTGCAGAGGTCCAGCTATAGGCCTCAAAGTCCATGGCAGCGGCTATAAATTGGCCGTCCAATTCCACACCGCCGACGAAGGCTCCTGCGTCCACGCCGTCCTTATTCTTATCCTGGGTCCAGCCGGAAGCGGTATAGGTCATACCCGGGAAATAGGACTTCTTCTGGCTAACGGGCTTCCGAGAGACGGAGTTCTCCTCTGTTGTTCCGGGGATCCGGTACATATTGGCATAGCGGTTAAAGTTCGTTCCGTATTGGTCATATGTAATATCTGTCTTATCATTGTACACATACAGTGCACCGTCACCAATATACCACCCGTAGCGGTTGGCACCGTTGATGCTCTCGTGGGTGGCGATCCGTCGGGAGCTCATAGCAAGACCTACGGTATAGTTTGCCGTATGCTGAACGGCACGGTCATTGCGATACCGCATCTGAGCATAGGTCCCCTGATCCTCAGGTATATTGTGAAGGAATACGCACTCCTTCAGCTTCTGGACCAGCATAACATTCCCCAGTTTAACTGCCAATGCGGAATACAGCTTCTTCGTCTCTTCCTCCGTATCCCTCACCACAGCACTGCGGATGAACTGAATCAGCCGCAGATCGTCCTCTGCCTCGAAGCAGCCCAGGAGCTGCAGAGCCGCAGTAATGGCACTGCGACCATAGCTCAGTCCACCTGCAGGAAATCTGCCGTTGCTCTGCATCATCATAGTGCCATTGTGCATAGCCGGCATAAAGGTCCTGAGGATCCATTCGACCTGGTTATGCTTATTGGAGGCACTGAGCTCAAATGCAGTGCCCGACATAACATAATAGCTGCCGATGATCCGTTCACATAGGGCCTGCACACCGTAGCAGCCCTCGTAGGCAAAGTCGTTGTGTGCCACATAGGAATAATCTGCCTGTACGCCATTTCCCCCGTCGTTTTTCTCAAGGAAGTTCACCAGATTGGTCCGTGTTTGCTCGATCAGTGCAGTATCCTGCTTCAGAGCGGAGATCATACCGCAGATCCGCAGACGGGTACGGCGATTGCTCAGGGTGGTCTCATCGGTCTTGCCGTCATTATTCGGTCTGATGGTATCGATCATAGTACGGCAGGTTGCGATGATCTCATTAGCCGTATTCTTCTCTGCAGTGGTTTTATAGGGATACATGACCAAAAGGGTCTGCAGGATCTCAACCGGAGCACCGAATGCCCAATTCCACCAACTGTAGTTCGTACTGGCGGCACTGCTGGTCTTCTGTGCATACCAGGTATCGTAGTTATAGAAGGCATCAGAGCCCTTCTGCAAGCCATAGAAGATCGCATCTCTCAGCTCTTGATTCTGGTATAGATCAAGGGTCACAAGATTTCCACTGCTGTCCTTATAGGTATAGACCGATCCTCGGGTGCCATAGGCCTTAGCCATGTACATGAGGTACACAAACTGCTTACGCATGGTATCGCTGGAAACAGTGATGGTAATATTGGTGCTTCCGAAAATACGGCCGGCATTGGATCGGTTCTTCTCCAGATCCAGCCAGTATTTACCACCGTTGTAGCTGATACCGGAGGTAGTAACGCCGGAGCTGTTGGTCACTCCCACGATTTTCTGAATCTCCGGATCAGTCCAATCTACGGTATCGTCACCGCAGATAGACACCTTATAATTGTTCCGCAGAGCATCCCAATCTGCAGTGGTGTAGGTTGCTGCTTGTGCAGACGGTAGAATCTGCTGCATCACAGGCAGAAGCAGACTCAGCAACAGGAACAGACATAGTACTTTTTTTAGCATAACACGCCATCCTTTCTTTCATTTATCCCGAATACCCAGCACTTAGAGCTAAAAAAACGCAAACTCTAAAGGAAAACGAACCTTAACAAAAGCTGATGTGTTTGTTCATAATAGGAAGACTCTATTTGGATCCCTTTATTGATCCTAAAGAGCATCTATTTTAGAGGTCGAATTCTAAAACACATCCTCTTCCAGTGCTTCCAGATAGAAGCTCACAGGGCGGAAGCCGTCATTGCAAGAGATCATTGCAGACTTAGGATTCTTCATCCAACCATCATAGAAATCTCCACCCCCATGAGCAAGGGTCATGACAAAGGGAGAGATACTGTCCCATGCACTGTCGCAGAACCCCTCCGGCTTGTTCCAGCCATTTGCGATCCAGACTTGTCCTTCTTCCACATCACAGGCATGTTCTATAGGATTCTCGTATTGCTCCATCAGATCCCGATAGCAGGCTTTACGGATTGCGGTAATTCGAACTTTCTTCATCATTCTATCCTCTCGTCGGTTAATATTTCCTTATTTTACTCATAAAGGATTGACCTATTGTTGCAGCAGATTCATCCGCAAGAGTGTTTCTACCATATTAGAGAATCCAAAAATCCTAACCGAAGCGTAGACATATTGTATCCCTGAATAACTGGGACAGAAACAAAACAACGAATGGCAATGACGCCCGATATCCTCAGGCTATGACGGAATAGCGCCATTTATCCCTGATAGGCTTTCCTATCCGTCTCGCACCACATAGGCAGATACCATCAACAAAGCTATGTTCAACAGACTGCTCGTAATTACAGACAGAACACTGCACTAAATGTCGATCCTTATTTATACGGGTATATTGGATTTCATGTGCTTGTGCGGTAAAAGATGAAACAAGCATTAGATCTGAGGTCACAGAACTTAGATCCACCACATCGCCCTGTTCATTCACCCATGCAGAGAAAACATAACGACATTGCTCATCAGGTTCTTTGACGGGGGTTTGACCTACATAGGCAGTGGGGCACCCGTCTAAAACATCCCGCTGCAGTAAATACTGACGCTCCGGATCGTAATATGTAACAGAATGCAAGGGTGTAGGCAAGCTATTTCGCCTCCCTATGAAGATATAATCATAAGTAACGCAACCGAGCTCTACCGCACTTTTCCCGGTACAGCCACTGAGCGCCATACCAACGCAGGATATCCGCTTCTCTTTTCGGAAGCCTTGAGGCAGCTGCAAGGTCAAGGTAACATATTCCCCACCTTGTATCTGCTGCGTCGTAAGCGTCTTATATCCAAGAAGCATCATTGTTTTCCTGCCGTTCTTCTCAGCATATCCGTCTGTATCATAGTAGAAGCTCATGCGCGCAGATGTAAATGGCTCAAGATTCTCCGTTCTAAAACGAATTTGAAGATATTCAGCATCTGCAGGATCGAGCTGCAAGGGAAGCGTTCTCTGTCCTCTGACTCCGGTCTGAGCATAGACAAGTCCCTCATTATCCTGCTCCATCGTAATAGACATCGTCCCCTGAATCGGATCGTATGTGGGAGCCATGGTATTTTCTCCTACACACCAGCCCTGTCCATCAAAATTCACACCTCCGTAGGACACACCTTGATACCGCCCTTTATCCACAGGATCATTATCAAAGCTAAAATACAGTCCCTCCGAGGGTGCATGGGCTTTCGGTCCCACATAAATATAGTCAATTTCCACCTTTCCCACAGATAAAGGGTCCTTTGTCATTACACCTCGGAAGCGCAGTCCGAGAGATTCAATGAAATCCGCTTCTGTAAAGCCTGCAGGAAGCTTCATCTGCAGTGTCTGGTACTCACCTTCCCGGAGTGTGTATCTTACAGAACCGTCGCTGTTCCTGCTAGTATCTCCAAGAACTTGCTTAGAATAAAGAAGCATTACACAGGGTTTCTCATTTTCTGCCTGCACAAGACCCTCTGTACGGAATCGGAGTTCAAGGATCTGTGCTGAAGAAGGATCGTAGGACAGAGGCATAAGGCTTTGATCCGTCCATGGGTAAGTCCCACTGACAGCCGTTGTTTCAATATAGGGACCATAGTGCTCATCTATGCCCAAGGTACCATAGTGATCATCAGCAGCATAAAGAGACAGCGTACCCCCTTCATTATCGATCGTATAATAGTTTTCCACCTTATCCGTACAGGTCGTTGCCCACGCACTGCCACCCTCGCAGTCGTAGCTGAAGCCTCCATATGCCCCTTGACCATATCTAAGGGATGCCTGACCATTCTCAAAGCCAAAATACAGGTGGTCTGTCTTGGGTCCAATATAGATATGATCGATGGTCACTCTGCCACCACGCATATTTCCAAAGCTGAACATCACACCATTAATTTGATCATAGGATATAAACTTACTTCTCTCCAGTGATAGGCTGAGGGTAACATACTTCCCCTCCAAAGAGCCTCCCTTTAGGCATTCTTCCGGAATATTAATCTTCAGATTCTCCCACACCGGATTGGGATCGGCTTCGCCGGTTAATTCGTTGCTCCACCGAGAGGCGCCCTTGGGTAAATAGTAGAGATTGACCCCTGATGGATACGGTCCGTATGTACTTACATCATTCAGCTTCAAACGAATTTGAAAAACCTGAGCCTCACCGGGATCAAATCGCAGGAATGCTGCATAATTCCCGGAAGTCGTCCACGCAAAATGATTCACATCATCTGAGGGTTCTATATTGGTGGTATAGATCGGATCACCCGATGAATGAAATCCACTTGTCAGAGGCAGGGTCATTGCTCCGCCTTGAATCGTAGCAGATGCATCTTGCAGGTTTGCAATGGCCCAGTTAGATGCCAAGGTATAATCGTAATACCCATAAAGCGGTGATGCGTAGCGTTCCCGTGTATCTGTGTTAAAGTCGAACATCAGATAATTTGGCGATCTCACAGTGAATTCAGCAGAAAGGGTCTTCCCCGGCTCCTTGCGGAAGTTCAGATCCAAATAGGTCTGCTCTCCTCCGGAAATTTTTACCTCAGGGTCTGCTTCCACTGCAGTTAAGCAGCGGTCAATGGTAACATAGCCCGTCCAGTTTTCTTGTGTAGGATCGCTGACAGAGATCCTATACTTCTCCCCCTGCTCCCGAATCATAATAATGCAAGGTTGGGATACAATAATATCTTCATATCTTCCTGCCTGCCAGAACACCATGGCAGTAATGCCTAATGTATGTTCTCGGATCACGTGAACACTGTCATTGGCGCAGAGGATGGAAACATCCGGTGTTTTGGCGTAAGCTTCCGTTTCCTTTGAAGACTTTTCAGGTAGCATGACATAGGAATAGGTCTCATTCTGAGGCTTTTTGCCGTGGCTCAACCACAATTCAAAAAAACTATGCTGTTCTGTTCTGGGGTTGATGCCCAAGAAATACGGGTTGTAGTCGTCGTTCTTGGAATCTCTGTCATTGGTAGAATAGCGGAAGGTCTTATTCACATAGACCTGTCCTCCCTGAGGAAAATAGTATCCACCAAAGTTCTCCTGATGAACCCATGTCGGGTCAGTGTATCGTTTTGGGCTTGAAAATGCATTGACCTTCTCTAACAGTACTCCATCAACCAGAATGTCTTCGTTACCATACACGGTAACACCGTTGGTTGTTCGTTTTTCCAATAGCTCTCGATTGTCCACATAGGTATTTACCACCGTATCACGGGTTGAAAAGTCAATGTCCGATCCCACACATACGATCTCATCATCGAACATAAAATAGGACTTTTTCGCTGTCAGGTCAGAGACAAGGATCTGTTTTTTCTTATTATTTTCTGCGTTCTCATCGGTCGTAGATGTAGTATGGATAAACTGTACCTCTGCCAAAGACTCATCCTCCGTCCAGCTATAGGATTTAAAATCCATAGCAGCAGCAATGTACTGAGAGTCCATTTCCACGCCGCCAACAAAGGACGCAACATACTGACCTCGGACATTGGTGTCCTTGGTCCAGTAGCCCTTCTTTGTAGCAGGATCGAATCTGTAGGTCATACCGGGAGAGTAGGACATACGGTCGCTCCATGGCTTCCTGAGTTCTGCATCCTCCTGAGTAGTGCCGGGAACTCGATACATGTTCGCAAATCGCTGATAGGCCTCGCCGTACTGGTCGTAATTATAGGTCGTCCTGTCGTTATAGACATAAACCATACCGTCTCCTGTAAACCAGCCATAGCGATTGCATCCATTGATGCTCTCGTATGGAGAAATACGGTTTGAACTCATGGCAAGACCAACTGTATAATCCTCTCGATGCTGCACAGCTCGATCGGTTTCGTAACGCATAACAGCGTAGAGCTCGGTATCAGATGCAATGGTTTGATCAAATATAATGGATTTCAAGCTCTGGATCAAGTTTAAATCTCCAATTGTGGATGCATATTTGGAGTAGGCTAACCTTGTATAGCTTTCCGTCTCACCTATAATAACAGATCGGATAAACTGCTTCAGCTGCAGATCTTCTTTTTCCCCAAAGCAGCCAATGATCTGTAAAGCACCCTTGATCACATTCGCACTCATAGAAATGGCACTTTGAGGTTCCCTTCCATTGCTCTGCGCCATGATTCCGCAATCCAGCATTAAGGGTTTAAACACATCCATAATCCAGTAGAACTGATTTATTGCATCCTTGGTAACAGGGGCAAAGGCGGTTCCTCTTAATACGCTGTAGGTATCGATCACGCGGGATATAAGCACATCGATCCCGTAGCGTCCCTCCATAGCCAGAGAACCATGACAAATATAGGATCCATCCCGTTTGACCCCGTCGATCATGGAATAGTCGTTTTTAAGGAAATAAGCAAGATTGTTCTTAGTCTCGTCCATCAAGGCTTTGTTGCGTACAACAGCCGCTAAGGGTGGAATAATATTTAATCGGGTCCGACGATAGGTCATGCGTGTATTGGCATCACTATGCTGGTTAGGTCTGATCTCATTCACAAGAGCAATGGCTGTATTCGCAAGCTCCTCAGCAATGCGCTGCTCCTGCTCACTGGTATAGGGATAAAGAGCCATTAAGATCCTACCGATCTGCATGGGTGCTTGGTATGCCCAATCCCACCAATTATAGGTCACAGTATTATTAGAACTGTTGACCTGCGCATACCAGCTGTCATAATTATAGAATACAAGACTCTTCTGCAAACCGTAAAAGAGGTCACTTCTGAGCTTCTGATTACCGTATAGCTCCAATGTAACAGGAACCCCATTCTTATCCTCATAGCAATACCGTGCTCCAACTGTCGCATAAGCACGTGCCATATAGTAAAGAAATACAAACTGATTCCCCATAGTAGCACTTGGAGTATGAACACTGATATCCCGATCTTCAAACAGTCGGTTCCTATTCAGACGATTGGCCTCAAAATCCAGCCAATATCGACCGCCCTGATAGCTGATGCCGGAGGTGCTTAGACCTGTAACAGAGTTAACCGAGCCCACAATGGCCCTGATTTGGGGATCCTCCCAGTCTACCCCCTCTCCTCCAAACAGCGAATGCTGATACCGAAGGATCAGCGCTTCCCATTGTTCCTCAGTATAGGTGGCTGCGAAACTATCTGTGCTCAGGACAGGAGCAAGCTGGAATAACAAAATGATACATATCAGAATGGAGATCGTACACTTTTTCATTTGCTCCCTCCTTTCACCATTTTTTGTTATTCTATCATCCATTTTCCCGAATAGCAAGGCATAAATCCCAAAAGGATAATACTCCATGGAAAAACACTTGACAAATCCTGATATTTAGGCTATTATAATCATACGATTAAGTAATTGTTTAATCGTATGATTGTATTAAGGAGTTGTTATTATGAAGAAAACATATAGAATAGAAGTAGATTGCGGAAATTGTGCCAATAAAATGGAGATCGCAGCCGGTAAGGTCGAAGGCGTCGCTTCTGCTACCGTAAACTTTATGACCCAGAAACTGATCATTGAATTCCACGAGGATGTCCAGCCCTCCACAGTTATGGAGCAGGTTCGCAAAGCCTGCAAGAAGGTCGTTTCCGACTGTGAAATTTACATATGATCCCTTCCCATCCCCAAAAACGGAGTTGATCTCATGACCGGAAAACAAAAGAAAATGCTGCTGCGGATCCTTCTTGCCACAGCTTGTATGATCCCTCTTTTTTTCCTCCCTCTACAGGGAGCTCTGAAATTTCTTCTATACCTTATCCCTTATGGGATCGTAGGTTACGACATTCTTTGGAATGCTTTGAAGGGTATACGAAACGGACAGATATTTGACGAGAATTTCCTAATGGCTGTAGCAACTCTCGGTGCCTTGGTGTTGGGAATCACGAAGACCGGTGACTATATGGAGGCTGTGGCTGTTATGCTGTTCTACCAAATTGGAGAACTGTTCCAAAGCGTTGCTGTTGGAAAAAGTCGCCGCAGTATTGCTGCCCTTATGGATCTCCATCCCGATTATGCAAATATTGAAGCTGACGGGGAATTAAAGGCTGTAGACCCGGAGGAAATAGCTGTGGGTAGCATTATCGTCGTGCAGCCCGGGGAGCGGATCCCAATTGACGGAGTGGTTACGGAGGGTCAGAGCACTCTGGATGCTGCTGCCCTCACCGGAGAAAGTCTCCCCCGATCTGCCTCCATTGGCGACGAGGTTCTCAGTGGCTGTATCAATTTAAGCGGTGTATTGAAGGTAAAAACCACGAAAGAATTCGGAGAGTCTACCGTCAGTCGGATCATGGAATTGGTAGAAAATGCAAGCTCTCACAAATCCCATTCTGAACGGTTTATTTCTAAATTTGCCCGATATTATACTCCCTGTGTGTGCATTTCCGCCCTGCTGCTGGCAGTGTTGCCCCCTCTTGTACAGCTTCTGATCGGCAAATCGGCTGTTTGGGGTGACTGGTTATACAGAGCTCTTACCTTCTTGGTAATCAGCTGTCCCTGTGCTCTGGTGATCAGCATTCCCCTCACCTTCTTCGCCGGACTGGGAGGTGCAAGTAAAGCAGGGATTCTGATCAAGGGTTCTAATTATCTGGAAGCACTATCCAAGGCAAAAACCTTTGTATTTGACAAAACCGGAACTCTGACACAGGGAGTCTTTCAAGTCAGTGGCATATATCCCACAGAGCTGTCCTCTTCTCAACTATTGGAATACGCAGTTTTAGCTGAAAGCAGCTCATCCCATCCCATTAGTAAGAGCCTGCAGGCAGCTTACAGCTTGCCCATTGATCGCAGCCGCGTAAAGAACATTCTGGAGGTCAGCGGAAAGGGCATTCAGGCTGAGGTGTACGGAAAAGTGATCCATGTAGGCAATTCCGGTCTTATGGAAGAATTCTCCATTCCCTATCCCGAGGTTACCGAAGCCTCTACCATCGTGCATATCGCCATAGACCGAACCTATGCCGGATATATTCTGATTTCTGATAAGCTTAAGCCCGGCAGTAAGGACGCAGTTAAGGCTTTGAAAGATCATGGAGTCAGGCAGACCATTCTGCTCAGCGGAGACCGTCAAGCGGTTGCCTCAGCTGTTGGTAGGCAGCTAAATATGGATAAGTCATATGGAGAATTGCTACCGGGTGACAAGGTTCAGCAGGTAGAGCAGCTTCTTACTCTCAACCAAGCTAAAGAAACCCTTGTATTTGTTGGGGATGGCTTGAATGATGCTCCCGTTTTGAGTCGGGCTGATATTGGTATAGCAATGGGTGCCTTAGGAAGTGACGCTGCAATTGAAGCCGCAGATATCGTACTGATGGATGACGACCCACGCAAGCTCCCCACAGCCCTACGTCTCGCAAAGAGGTGTATGGGGATCGTGTATCAGAACATCGTCTTCGCCATTGGGATCAAGCTGCTGTGTTTACTTTTAGGTGCAATAGGAATCGCAAACATGTGGTTAGCCATTTTTGCTGATGTTGGAGTCATGGTTCTGGCTGTATTGAACGCCATCAGAGCTCTGTTTATAAAACAGTATGACAGAAAGGAAGAAATGAAGCATGACGAACACTAAACTGCCCCACGAGCATGGAACAACGCAGGAATTCCTCCACGAGATGCCAAGGATCCAAGACTTCTCTGTGATAGCTGATGTGTTTAAGCTCCTCAGTGATCCTACAAGGCTGCGACTCTTCTGGCTTCTGTGTCATTGTGAGGAGTGCGTTCTAAACTTAGCCGCTATGATGGAAATGAGCAGTCCTGCTCTTAGTCACCACCTAAGGCTGTTGAAAGCCTGCGGTCTTATAACGAGCAGACGTGACGGAAAAGAAGTCTATTACACGGCCTCTGACAAGACCCGTACTCGTGCCCTTCATGAAAGCATCAGAACCATTGCACGTTTGTCCTGCCCTCATAATCATTGTATTGCGGAATAGCAAACACAGGTGCTGTCAAGGAAAGACAGCACCTGTGCTATTTTTTCACTATTGATTACAGAAGAAGGAACAAGCGGTACAGCCAGTTCGCTGCCACACCTGCGCAGAGACCACCAATGGTATGGGACAGGATCGCATGACCGGTCAGTTTCCCGCACTTCAGATTATCCATCATGGCAACATGGGTGCTGAGATATCCACTCCAACACATACACATGGCTGTAAACACAGCAACATCACAAGCACCAGCGCTGCCCGCAGCGACAAGACGAGGTACCAATCCAATGGCAGCACCTGCAGAACCGAGAGCAGTAATGGGAACAGCAATCCCCTCCGCACTGCTGAAACCGAAGAGAGGCTTCAGCAAAAAGGACAGCTTGTCACCAACCCACGGAAGGAAGGCTACACCTTCATATGCTGCGCCGGTATAGCTACCATCGGCAGAAGCACCATTGGTCAGCATCAGGACAAGAGAACAGATGATCAGCACACCGGGAATAACATCCAAGCCCAAGCTGACGCCGCTTTTGCCACCATTCATAAGGGCATCGATCACACGCATTCCCAGACTTTTTTTCTCTTCTTTGCTTTCTTTCTCCTCTTGACCACCTTCCAGTTCATCACAAGGCTCTGTTTTGCCAAAGAGCTTGGAAGTACGGAGGAGCATCAATCGGGTACTGACAATGCTTCCGATCACAGCACCAATGTTACCAATCAAAGCAGCGGCAAGGAAGCTCTCACCCACAGGAGAGCGAATTCCCAGCATAGAGGTAGTAACGATCACACCCATACCGAATGCCGTTCCTATGTTGGTAAGTGCAGGAAGCTGGTACTTTTTAAAGTATTTACGGAAGCCTCTGTCGTGAGCCAGAGCCAAAATTGCAGGATTATCGGACAGATAAGTGGTCATAATTCCCAAGGAAGCAGCACCGGGCAGCCCGTAAAGGGGCTTCATTAAGGGAGACAGCAGCTTATTGATCAGCGTTACCACACCAAATTCGGACAGCAAAGCCGAAAGCGCCCCTGCCACAACCGCCACTGCCATAATATAGAAAACCGTGTCTAATAGCAGTGCATAGGCTGTATTCATCAAGGTGCTGAGCATATTGACCATGCCCATTTTATACCCGATAGATCCAAAGATCCCGAATAAAATAATCAGGAAGCACAGTGGTTGTGTAACTTGTTTCCATTTGCCGTGTTCTCTCTTCATCAGAGTCATCCCCTCTCATTCGGCACAAGTTGTACTATAGCATATTTGTCCTGAAATTTCCATATATTTTTTTGAAAATACTTAATTTTTTATCAGATCTTTACCGGACCCGTTGAGGATGTCAAGAACCTCACTTTAGAAGAAAGTGCTTGCCATTCCCGACTTTGCCTGATATAATGGATATGAGTTCCATATATCGGAGGTATGACAGATGAATTTTATGAGAATCGCAGAGAACAGGCAGTCCTGTCGGGCTTATGATCCCCTGCGAACCATAGAGGAGGAAAAGCTGAATGCCATTCTGGAGGCAGCCAGACTGGCTCCTTCCGCCTGCAACGGACAGCCCTATCACATTACTGTTTGCACCGGAGAAACGGCTAAAGCAGTGGCAAAAGCTACCCAATCCATGAAGATGAACAAATTTGCTTCAGATGCACCTGTCATGATCGTGCTTTCCGAGGAAACCTACGTAAAAACAGCTGCTTTGGGAGCGAAGCTCAAGGGAAACGACTACCGATCCATTGATATTGGGATCTGTGCCGCCTATCTTACCGCCGAAGCTACAGCACAGGGACTGGGGAGCTGCATTCTGGGCTGGCTTGACGACAGCGAAATTCGCCGCATTTGCGGATTGAGTAAGCCTGTTCGACTTGTGATTTGCTTAGGCTATGCCAAAAATGGGGAAACGCTCCGCAGCAAAAAGCGGAAGTCCGTAGATGACTTGATTACTCGCTTAGACTAAGCTTTTATAATTTTTTCTGAACAAACCCTACGAACGGAGTGATATTAAATGAAAGAAATACAAGTATCTGAGTTATCTGTAAATCCCATTCATAGAATTGCCAAGGACTGGATGCTGGTCACCGCCGGTACAAAAGCTCGTGGCTACAACACCATGACAGCAAGCTGGGGACATTTAGGCTCCATTTGGGGGCACGGTGGCGGCTTGCCAACCAGCGTGATTTTTGTCCGTCCCCAGCGGTACACCAAGGAATTCGTGGATCGTGAGGACATATACACCCTATGCTTCTTCCCTGCTGAGCATAAACAAGCATTAGGATATTTAGGAAGCCATTCCGGACGAGATGAGGACAAGATCGCAAAGACCGACCTGACCCCCGTATTCGAAGAAGACTATACCTATTTCGCCGAAGCTGATCTCGTCCTGGTGTGTCGCAAGCTGTATCAGGCTCCCATTGTGGAAGAGGGCTTTGTAGATTCCTCTATTCTTGAGGATTGCTATCCCGCAAGAGATCTCCACGATATGTACATCGGAGAGATCATCCGTGCTTTCGTCGCAGATTAAATAGAAATCAGATACTTTCAGGAGGATCACAATATGAAATTAGATAAATTAGTGGGCGAACGCTTCAAGGAGCGTCCCTCGGATTGCGTGGTAGACAGCCACGCTCTTATGGTTCGCGGTGGCTATATGAAATCCGTTTCTAACGGTATATTCTCATCATATATGCCACTGAAGCGTATCACCCGTAAGATCGAACAGATCATCCGTGAAGAGATGGATGCTGTTGACGGTCAGGAGGTCCTGTTCCCTGTGGTCATGCCTGCAAACATTTGGCAGGAATCCGGTCGTTACGAAAGTATCGGCAAAGAAATGGCCCGTTTCCCCGATCGAAGCGGCTCTCCTCTGGTTCTTGGTATGACCCATGAGGAGGCTGCCGTACATCTGGTACGGGACTGTGCCAAAAGCTACACCAAGTATCCCTTCATGATCTATCAGATCCAGACTAAATTCCGTGATGAAGCTCGTCCCAGAGCAGGTCTGATCCGTGTCAGAGAATTTACCATGAAGGATGCCTATTCCTTCCACACCTCTCAGGAGGATTTAGAGCAGTATTATGATCGCTGTCTCCATGCATACGAGCGAATCTATGCAAGAGCAGGTATTCCCGAAGTTGTCACCGTAGCCTCTGACTCCGGCATGATGGGTGGAAGTATTTCCCATGAATTCATGCTCCTGACTCCTATCGGTGAGGATTCCATTGCCATTTGCAGCCAATGTGATTACCGTGCTAACATGGAAGCTGCGGAAAACATTGTACACAATCAGAGACAGGATGCTTGTCCTGAAATGGCCCTGGTACATACGCCCAACATCAGCAGCATTGAGGATCTTAGCAGCTTCCTGAACTGCTCCCCTGCTCAGACCTGCAAGGCAGTGGTTTACCAGCGAAACGAGGACGATCATTATATCGTTCTGTTCCTCCGTGGCGACCTGGAAGCCAACGAAACTAAGTTGACCAATTATCTTGGCTATGACATCCACCCCGCCGTAATTACTGAGGAGAGTGGACTGTGTGCAGGATTTATCGGTCCCAAGGGTCTGACAGATAAGGTCACAGTTCTTTATGACCGCTCCTTGAAGGATCTAAACAATCTGGCTTGCGGTGCAAATCAGACAGAGTACCACTATACCGGCTTTGATCCCGCTCGTGATCTCAGTCAGGTTGATTTCCATGATTTTGCAAAGATCGTGGAAGGTGGCATTTGCCCCTGCTGCGGCAAGCCTACTATTACCATTTCCCGGGGAATAGAGGTCGGAAACATCTTCCAGCTTGGAACCAAGTACACCAAGAGCATGGACATGACCTATATCACGCAGGATGGCACGCTGGAGCATCCCATTATGGGTTGCTACGGCATCGGTGTCGGTCGACTGGCAGCAGCAGTTTGCGAGACCCATCATGATGATTACGGTCCCATCTGGCCTATGTCCATCGCCCCCTGGCAGATCCATTTATGTGCCATGCGTGCAGATGATCCCGAGGTTCGTGCCTATGCCGACAAGCTCTACGAGGATCTGCAGGCACAGGGGATCGAAGTGATCTATGATGATCGTAAGGTCAGTGCCGGTGTTATGTTCTCCGATGCAGACCTGTTAGGTGTTCCCATCCGTGTTGTGGTCAGCCCCAGAAATCTGAAGCAGGAGGTTCTGGAAGTCAGCTTCCGTGACAAGAGCTT
>JAGBGB010000293.1 GCA_017936205.1 Oscillospiraceae bacterium | reverse complement strand
TTCGTAGGGGCGCGCTTTGCGTGTCCAACAGCCACCAAGATTTGTTGGTTGTTAAAAATATTTTGATTTTTGGAGAAATTACATCATTTTCGGTGGCTTTTGTGTTCATGCCGTTCCGTCATGAACCGGACGCGCAATGCGCGCCCCTACGAAGGGGTAAATCAAACTGTTCGACAAATCGGAATTTGAGAAGAAGGGATTGATTATGAGGTTTCATGATTCAATATTTTGAGAGGGCTCTGTTTTTGGAGCGTTCGGACTTAGCTTTGTTGGCGGTCCATTGCGGCTATGGTCTTCTCAGCACCGAATACATCCTCCAGATCAATGGGCAGGGGATTGTCTATGATCAAGCTGTTTTCACGAACAATGCAGTCTACGGCATGGAGCTGTACTCCGGCTGCGGCAGCCTCTCGCAGAGCTTGACCAAATTCCGGATGGGTGCGGTCGTTGGGGCGGAGACATTGGATCCCCTTCATTTTGACCACGAAGAGCAGACCTGCTCCGTAGCCCTCCTGTTTACAGGCGATCAGCTCACGGATGTGCTTCACCCCTCGCTCCGTGGGAGCATCGGGGAACATGGCAATGCCATCCTGCTCCAGCGTGACTCCCTTGACTTCCAGAAAGCTGATCTTCTCTCCCTGCTGAATGCGGAAATCGAAACGGGAGGCACCGTAGCACACCTCACGGCGAAGCTCTGCCTCAGGCAGCACCTTTCGCAACCATTCCTCTGCAACGGCGTTGGGAGCTTGGGAATCCATATTGATCAGGCGGCTGCCCTTCTGCACGGCTATGAGATCATATTTGGTTTTCCGCTTCGGCTCTGTGGCACAGTATAAGTAAACCGTGCAGCCGGGAACCAGAAGCTCCTTGCAACGGCCTGTGTTCTTGACATGGGCGATTTCTTCTCTTCCGTCTACCAGAACATGGGCAATGAAGCGATTGGGACGGGAAAGAAAAACAGCAGGGATGACCCTTTCGTAAATCATATGAAACCTCCTGTTGAAGTATTTTCCCACTGTGGATACATAAAGAAAAAGGTCTGACTCACTTTTTCGTGAGACAGGCCGAAAATTTTCAAAAAAACCATTGACTAACAGAGAATTCTGTGATAAAATTGTTACCTATACTGCGGGAATGTCGCTATTTCTCCATCTTGCTGCCTACATTATAGCACAGGATCCTTACGGATGCAAGAGGGAAAATGAAAAAAGTTCAAACGCTCCCGCGTGTATCATATTTTATCAGCAACACACATCCCATGATACTATGAGAAAGGCTGTGATGAATCCCATATGAAAATTCAGGATGTCAAGTTCGGAAAAACCGAACGCAAGAGCTACGCAAAGTATCAGGAACTGATGCCCATGCCGAATCTGCTGAAGATCCAGCGTGATTCTTACAACTGGTTCCTGAACGAGGGCTTGCGGGAGGTATTCCGCGATATCGCCAAGATCACGGATTATTCCGACAAGTGGGAGCTGTCCTTCCTGGACTACACCATCGAGGACAAGCCCAAGTACACCGTTGAGCAGTGCAAGGAGCGTGATGCTACTTACGCAAGACCCATTAAGGTCGTTGCAAAGCTGCTGAACAAGGAGACCGGTCATTTTACTACGGATCCCATTTTCCTGGGTGACTTCCCCATGATGACCAACAGCGGCACCTTCGTCATTAACGGTGCAGAGCGTGTGGTGGTCTCTCAGATCGTTCGTAGCCCCGGTATGTATTATGGTGATGCTGTGGATAAGGCAAACCAGCACACCTATACCGCCACGGTCATTCCTTACCGTGGTGCATGGTTGGAGTATGAGACCGACCTGCAGAATGTATTCTCCGTCCGTATCGATAAGAACCGCAAGCTGCCCATTACCTATTTGATCCGTGCTTTAGGCGTGGAGACCGATGAGCAGATCTACGAGATGTTCGGTGATGACGAGCGTATCAAGGCTACCATTGCCAAGGATGACGAGAAGGACGAGAAGGAATTCCGTGATAAGAAGGATAAGAAGGACAAGGTCAGCGTAAAGACTACCCGTGGCAGCATGATCGAGATCTACAAGCGTCTGCGCCCCGGCGAGCCTGCTACGGAAGAAAGCGCGAAGACTCATATTGATGCTCTGTTCTTCGATGCCCGTCGTTATGATGTATCCCGTGTAGGCCGCTATAAGTTCAACAAGAAGATGGACATTTGGAGCCGCATCGAGGGTCAGGAGATCGCACGGCCTGTAGTAGATCCCCGTACCGGTGAGATCCTTGCTATGCCCGGTGATGTTCTGAACCGTGAACAGGCCAAGGCGCTTTCCGCCCGTGGTGTCTGCGATGCCTTCATCAATGTCAACGGCAAGGAGCGGAAGGTATTTTCTAACTACATGGTAGATATGAAGAACTTCGTGGACTTCGATCCCACCAAGTACGGTGTGAACGAGAGAGTTGTCCGTGAGGTACTCTTTGAGCTGTTGGATATGGGTCTGACCGCTGAGCAGTGGGAAGCAGAGATTGCCAAGAACATGGACAGACTGCTGCCCAAGCACATTACCAAAGAAGATATTTTCGCATCCATCAACTACCTCAACTGTGTTGCCTACGGTGTGGGCTCTACAGATGACATCGACCATCTGGGCAACCGCCGCCTGCGCTGCGTAGGTGAGCTGCTGCAGAATCAGTTCCGTGTTGGCTTCACCCGTCTGGAGCGTGTGATCCGTGAGCGTATGACCGTTCAGGAGAACATGACCCCCCAGAGCCTGATCAATATCCGTCCTGTGACTGCGGTCATTAAGGAGTTCTTCGGATCCTCCCCTCTGTCCCAGTTCATGGACCAGAACAACCCCCTTGCAGAGCT
>JAGBGB010000292.1 GCA_017936205.1 Oscillospiraceae bacterium | reverse complement strand
TGTAGGAGGGATATTATGAAACTAATCGCGATCATGAATGTGAAAGGTGGCGTTGGGAAGACCCTAACTGCCTGCAACATGGCCCATATTTTAGCAGATGTATACAAGCAGAGGGTTATTCTGATTGATGCGGATCCCCAGGGAAACGCAACTGCCTTTTTTAATCGCTCCGCCCAGGACGGCGGCCTGACGGAGCTGCTGACCGGACTTGCCACCTGTTATGACGAAGTGGTTCAGGATACGGAGTACAAGCACCTTCAGCTTATCGGCTGCGACAGCAGCTTGTTCGATGTAGATCTCCGTCCTGATCATGGCTGCGTGGATCCTCGCAAGGTGCTGGTGGATCTGAAGGACGCTCTGACTGAGGATGATGCTTGCGACATCGTCCTGGTAGACTGTCCACCCAGCTTTACCGCATCAGCAATCTCCGCTCTGGCAGCGGCTGACAGCGTGATCGTTCCGGTAAAGATGGATGCCTTCTCCGTGGACGGCATGGAATTCCTTCTGGATCAGATCGCTGCTGTTTGCAAGATCAACGGGAACGCAGACCTTGCCGGGGTGCTTGTTACTCTCTGGCACAACACCCCCTGCAATGTCCAAGGGGAAGCTGAACTCCGCCGCCGAGGGATCAAGGTATTTGAGACCCATATTCGCAGATCTGACAAGGCAGATGAGTCCACCTGGTTCCACAGTCCCATCTGTGAGTACAGCAAGTACAGCTCGACCGCCAAGGACTACCGTGATTTTGTCGCCGAATTCGTGAAGAATGGAGGGCTGAAGGATGGCAGGATTTAGTCTTGCGGATGCGCTCAATCTGAGATCGGTGTCCAAATTGGACACCGGAGAAATGCAGGAGATCAAGGTCTCCCTGATGGATCCCAACCCAAACAACTTCTTCTCGGTAGAGGAAGACATCACAGATCTGTGTGAGTCCATCAAGCTAAACGGTATCCTGCAGCCCCCTGTGGTCACTCCTGCCGAGAACGGCCGCTATCGCATCATTGCCGGCCACCGTCGGCATAAGGCTCTGCAGTCTCTGGCACAGGAGCTGCCCGACAAGTTCGGCACCGTCCTCTGCCGCGTCGTCCGCCCCAGCTCCCCGGAGCTGGAGGAGCTGATGCTCATTCAGACCAACACCGAGGCCCGTGAGCTGGGATGGAGGGAAAAATCCAAGTCTGCAGAGCGTGTGGAGGAAATCTTGATCGAACTGCAGAAGCAGGGAATGGAGTTGCCCGGCAAGATGCGAAAGCATGTGGCAAAGATCCTCAAAACTTCCGAGAGCCAGCTTGCAAGGGCTAAGTACATCAGTGAGCATCTTATCAAGGTCTTCGAAGGGCACAAATACTTGAATGACTCCGAAGCCTATGCTTTGGCTCATCTCCCGGAGGAGCAGCAGAAGGAGCTATATCAGCATTACAAGGGAAACCTATGGAACTTGACCAACTCTGCAATTAAGAGATACAAAGAAAACCTCCAAGCCGGAAGAGATCCTTTTTATGTACCGCCGCCTCCTCCCAGAGACTGCTATGAGCAAAAGAAGGACAAAAGTGGAAATTACAAGGCTTGTACTCATGCAGCCGTAATTGATGCGAGACAAAATAAGACACTTCCCAAATGGCAGAAATGTGGGAGCTCTTGTTGTAAGTATTGCGATTACAAATTTGACTGTGAGGATGTTTGCTCGATCGTCAAGAAGCAAGCCCAGGAGCTTCTGAAGACTTACGATGGGCAGATCTGTCAAGCTATACGAGCTGCGCGAGTAAATGCCGGCTTGTCCCTCAAGGAAGCAGCTCTTGCAATGAAGTCGGACATATCTTCGGTCTATAAAGATGAAACCAACCAAACCCATACAGCAAAAACACTTGCTGAATATGGCAAAGCGTACGGCATCACTCCCAATGAGCTTCTTGGTTTTGATTCCCCGACTCCCTCCGCAGCTCCCGGCAGCTTCCCTCAGTGGATCCCTGCCGATCAGATCGGAGATCTGCCGGATGGCTTTTATACGCTTGCTTACCACTACAGGGCGGAATCACCGGAAAAACTCGATAAGGCAGATGACGGTGTGCCCTTGATCCATACAAGGTTGGCGTTGCGAAAGGGGAACCAGTGGTATTCCGCTATGGCTAAGGTCCTTCTTCACTTCTCGGCCGTTAGCAAAGAAGTCCTTGTCGCTGCGGCACCTGCCTGCACGGCTGCCCCGACCGGCTTCACTTTCTTCCTCGGAGGTGCTTCAGACGATGGAATGTAGAGACTGCCCAAATCGTAAGAGCTGCAGACATCAATGCATGGACCTGCCTCAGGGTAAGACTTGCGGAGATTGTGGCTACTTCTCGCATTGCACCGTCTTTTACGGTGTGAAAGCAAGTAATACAAAATGCGATTTTGAACCGATCCGCTTCAGGGCAAAGCCTGTAGGAGGTGCATCCAATGCTGATTGACAGAGATGCTGCTGTAAAGGCTATCGAGCAATATGGGATCGTAGCCATAAACGATGGTCGAAAGAGTCTGGATACCGTCGATGATATCGTAGAGCTTATGCGGATCGTTCGCGCCATCTCTGCCGTGGATGCCGTTCCTGTGGTATATGGGCAGTGGATATCTGTTGATGGTACGCAGGAGTGCGATGAATGGGACTGCTCCGTTTGTGCAAGGCGTTTGACTTTCGGTGAAGAAATGAACGCCGAAGATGTGTATGATTTAAATCCCTTCTGCTCTCAATGCGGTACAAGGATGGACCGGGGGGAGCAGGATGGATAATGAAGGGAAGTTAATCCCTTTTCCCACCTATAATGTCTCGCTTGGGGCGGCATGTGCCATCGTTGAAGCCATGCTTGATGATGATACCATAGCAATTCCCACAAAGGTTTTAGCTATTGAAGCAGTAGCACGAATGGAAACCCATAACAGCATAAAAAAGGACGATTTAGTTCGTGCTTTGAGATGGTTGTTTGACCATTACGACTTTTCATAGTGCTGAAGGAGGAGGTGAGCACTGATGTTTAAGATCTTGCTTGTGATTGCAGCAGTGGTTTTTGTGGCTGCTGTATCATCTGCCGCTACTCGGAAGTCTGAGACCCAAAAGACTCTGGAAGCTGCTGTGGAGGCAGGGAAAGAGGAAGCAAATAGAGATTGATTCATTGTTTTTTTTGAATAGGAGGTTACAGTCTATGAAGAAGATTTTAGCCCTTGCACTGATTGTGCTTTGCATTATCAGCCTTACTGCTTGCGGCAATAAGTCGATAGGGTTTGGCAGCTTCAACTACGAGAAGATCCATATCGACACACATCACTATTCCGGCTGCCTGACGGTTGAACAGTGGTATGAAAGCGAAAGCGGCATTGAAGTCCGAACATCTGAGGCCGGTCCTGTGTTCGCCTCGGAAGGTACATATATTCTCCTCAGTGGCGATAAACCTTGCCCCTTTTGTGCCGGGAAGGCCGGTGATCCTTCTGGCTGATCGAAAGCAACGAAGAAAGGTAGTCATTGCCGGAAACTATGTTAGATCTATTCAATACTCCCTCTCCCATGAGAGGGAGGCACAGAAGGAGAGACTGCCTAAGACTCAGATCTCCTCGGTAGCTCAGGAGGCCATGAACCTAAAGCACTCCTGGCAGAAGCTGAAAGCTGTGATTGCTGCCAACTTTGGTCCTAAGGATCTCGTGGTAACGCTGACCTACCGAGACGAACGACTTCCGAAGCGTCGCAAGGATGCAGAGAACCAATTGAAGTATTTTATCCGCCGTCTTCGTGCGGATCGGAGAACTGCCGGGCAGGAGCTGCCTTACCTCTATGTGACTGAGATGGGGCACAGTTCCGGCAGACTCCACCACCATCTGATCACTACATCCACCGGGGACGATTATGAAACGATCCGAAGACTCTGGGAAAGAAACGGCAGCGATGTGGATATACAGCTTATCTCTGCCAAGGGCTATGACGGCTGGGCACGATATCTCAGCAAGGAACCCAGAGAAAACGGCCGGAACTTTGTTGGTGAACGAATGTGGCGCAGCTCCTTGGGATTGAAAAAGCCCCATATCTACACCGGCTGGGTCTCTGCAAGAGATCAGTTTCACGATTTGCCGCCTGATTCATTTGTTCTGGACAACCTCTCTCGGAACAATGGCTATGGTGAATTTCACTTCCTGGAGGCCCTTCTGCCGGAGGGAACAATTGAAGAAGACCTCGCGCTAATTTCAGCCTTGAGGTAATGTTTATTTTCTGGAGAATTAAAAGAAATGAGGTGCAAAACTCTTGCAAAACGAAAAGATCTGTGGTAAAATATCCACGAAGGGTGGATACCTGCTTTGTCCCAAATGCAACCGGCACAAGGTGCTGCGCTTGTTGCCGGGAACGGAGGGAAAAAACATCTCCGTTTATTGCAAACTTTGCCGCAAAGAGTCCATCGTCAATATCGATCCTAAGAGCCTGAGCCTGAGAGCCTGAGCCAATCACCGAGTAGGTGTGTTGGTTCAGGCTCTTTTTGTTTTTCTCCGGAGGTGATCCTATGGCAAAGAAACCAATTCGTCTATGTGCCCATGCGGGGTGCGGTGTCCTGACCCGGGAGGGCTACTGTCCCAAGCATAAGCCTAAGGACGCATCCAGGCGAAGTGCAGAGGCTGCAGCCTGGCACCGGTGGTACGGCCTTCCGATCTGGACGGACAATCTTCGGCCGGCGCAGCTTCTGCGTGAACCCTTCTGCCGTGAGTGCTCTCGCCGGGGTCTGCGAGTCCGCGCGACAGATGTGGACCACATCCAGCCCCACCGTGGCAACTGGGCATTGTTCATCGACCCCAAGAACCATCAGTCTCTCTGTCATGCTTGCCACAGCCGAAAGACAGCTGCAGAAATGCGGCAAAACAGCACAGAAAAACGCAAGTAATCTCCCGGTCAACCTTCGTCCGCCTGCCTGCACATCCGCCCATGCACGCTCACGCAGCGCCTTGGGTGCGCGCACGGCCCTTCGGGCAGACCTCCCCCCCCCACCCTGAAAAAGTTTTGGGGTGGCTCTCAAAATACCGCGGCCCCCCTCGTTTGCGAAAAAATTTCCCCCAACGGAATTTCCAAGCATGGGCCCACCCCAGGAGGTGAGCAGTTTGAGCTCAGCACCCAAGATCCTCGGCAACCAGAGCAAGCATACGACACAGGCTGAAAAGCAGGCGCGTACAGATGCCGAGAAATCATTGACCAGAGATGACCCTATCAAGCTTAAAGCTCCAAGGGGTTTCTCGAAGCCTGCGAAGAAATACTGGGACAGCATCCTTGAACGTGTCGAAGGGGTGGATCTGCTTGACTGCCTGGATCAGGAAATGTTCATGTCCTACTGTCAGCAGCTTGCTCGCCGTGATGCTCTAAACGCTCTGTGTGAGAAGCTTCTGTCCGACGCGGTTAAGGCAGACAACGATAAAGCTACCACGGAATCCACGGATAAGCTGGAGAGTTTGCTTACCAAGATCGCAGCCTTGGAGCGCAGCCTCATGAGCTACGCAGATAAGCTTGGCTTCACTCCTCAGTCCCGCGCCAGACTGGCACAGAAGCGAGCTGCCGCCGAGCTGGATCCGGACAGTGACTTATTCGGTGATTGATATGCCCAACTATCCCAACGGTAAACACCACCCGGCAGCGGTGTATGCCAAGCAGGTCACCCAAGGCCGGCTCCATGATCTGTGCGGTCCCTATGAGATCAAGGCTTGTCAACGACATCTGGACGATCTTGCACGGCAGGGGACAGAAGCCTTCCCATATGTGTTCGATGAAACCCGCGCCGATCGGATCTACAAGGCTTTCCAACTGGCGCGACATTGTCGAGGAGTCCTGCAGGGACAGCCCATAGAGCTGGAGCCTTGGCAGCAGTTTGACCTTGGTGTCCTTTATGGATGGGTCCATAAGGACACCGGCAAGCGTCGATTTAAGCGCAGCTTGAATGAGCGTGGTCGTGGACAAGGAAAATCCTCAGAAAACTCGGTGAAGGGTTTGTACCACATGAGTTGTGACTGCTACTATCCTCCGTACCATCCGGAGTTAGCTGTCTTTGACCTGCAGCCTGAGGTGGAGTGTGTCGCAGTGGACCGGGAACAGGCGAAGCGCGTAATGGACGATGCCAGAGCCATAGCGAAGATTTCTCCCGCTTATGCGAAAAGGCTGAAAATCCCACGGAGCAATCCGATCACCAACAAGACCCGTGGTGGTCACATGCGCGCGCTGTCCTCCGATACAAAGAACAAGGAAGGTCTTGCTCCCAGCTATTACTGCGTTGATGAGTATGAGTCTCACCCGGATGCCACGCTCTACAATACAGGCTTTGATGCCTTGGGTAAACGCCCTCAATGCTTGCTGGACTGCATCATGACTGCCGGAGATGATGCAGACAACCGCCCCGCCATGACCGAGGAGCTGTATGCAAAGTCTATCTTGGACGGTGAGATTCGGGATGACCATTACTTTGTTATGATCCGGCAACTTCCATTTGGTGAGGATCCTCATGACAAAACAAAGTGGTGCTGGGCAAATCCAATGCTCCGCTATGGCAGCGAATATGCAAAGGATCTCCTGACGCAGATCGAGAGCGAGTACACCGCTGCTTATGGAAGCGGTGATGCTATTAAGATCCGCCGCTTCCTGTCCCGCCGTCTGTGCCAATGGCAGACCGCAAGCCCAAACAGCTATCTGAACGAGGTGCAGAGAGCTAAGGCGAAGGAGCTGCAGGTATCTTCTGAGGAGTTTACCAAGCTTGTCACGGGCCTTGACGCATGGCCCGGCTTTGACTTAGGTAAGCGTATCGACCTGACCGGCACCGGCATGGTGATTCCTCTCCCGGATGGTCGTTATGCAATTACAGCTCACGGCTTCATGCCGGAAGCAGGGGCCACTCGGCATGAACACAGCGACAAGGTCCCCTACAGGGATTGGGCAAGGCAAGGCTGCTGCACTCTCACTCCGGGCGAATCCACTGAAAATCACTTTGCTTATGACTGGATCTGCAGGCAGGAAGAGTCTCGGAAATTGAAATTGATTAATCTGGGCTATGACGGTCACAATGCTGTTGACCTTGCCAATCACATTAACGCAGACCGCCGAAATGAGGACTTTTGTGTTGAAGTGCGTCAGACCTGTGCCGGTCAGACCTTGGCGGTCAAGACCTTCCGAGAACTGCTTCTTGCCGGTA
This sequence comes from Oscillospiraceae bacterium, assembly GCA_017936205.1. Taxonomy (GTDB): domain Bacteria; phylum Bacillota; class Clostridia; order Oscillospirales; family Oscillospiraceae; genus JAZOXB01. Next base: position 12,660 of record JAGBGB010000292.1, on the reverse strand, counting down.
AACTGGTATTCGAACGGTCACCGTTGCTGATGTGGTGCCTTCGTAATGCCATAGAGTTTGAAAACTACTACGGAGATCTGAGATTATCCAAGAAGCACAAGGACGATTCGGAGCGTATAGACCCACTGGCGGCCGTGATGAATGCTTTGTCTCTCGCTCTCCTCCGTGAGACCAAGCCGGATCTGAGCAGGGCAGCTGCCGGTGCGGACTATGAAATGTAAAAAACATGGTGTCCAAATTGGACACCGAAAGGAGTGAGCAATGGACGATAAGGAAAAAAAGCCTCGTGAAAAGAAGCCCATGGGCAGGATCCTGTCTGAGCTGTTCAGTGATCTTGTGATTATTGTCGGAATTGTGGCAGTGGCAGCCGGTGCCGGAATGATCTATCCTCCGGCAGGATATGTGGTAGGTGGTGCTGAACTCATTGTTCTGGGCTATCTGACCGCACCCTAAGGAGGTGAGCCTGTGATATTACGCAAGATCAAGGCTGCTCCAGCTCCCTCTGCTGTGGCTGCCGGTTCCCAGATCCTTACCTTGGACAGCCCTGAGGGCTGGCTGCAGGGGATAGATCCGAGCCTGTCCTCTGAGGATGCACTGAAACTATCTGCTGTATATGCCTGCGTCGAGTATATTTGCGATTTCTACTGTGCCTTACCTATGTATGTTTTTGATACGCAGTCCCGAAAGCGTATCACAGACCACGAACTGCACCGAGTCCTGAATGTTCGTCCGAATCCATATCAGACGCCCAGTGCCTTTAAGCGGTATTCGATGCGGTGTATGCTGCTCCGAGGCAGCGGATACTCGTACAACTACCGGGATCCGAAAAGCGGAAGAGTGGTAGAGCGTGTTCCCCTCCACCCTGACTGTGTCAGCCTGGAATGGTTAGACGGCAAGCTGCTGTATGTCTATTCCCATCCGACAACCGGCAAGCAATATGCTTTCGATTCCGAGGAGATCAGCCACTACAATATGGGCAGCCGGGATGGATATACCGGAGTTAGCCCCCTACATTATGCGTCCCGGACCCTTGCAAAAATCACCGCAGGCGAGGAGTACGAGGCTTCTGTCTATCGCAACAATTCTCAGCCCGGTGGTGTCCTGACTACAGATACCGATCTAAGCGGCTTTTCTGAGGTTCAGGATCCCAACGACAAAACGGGCACAAGGTTCCTGACTCGTAAGGAAAACTTACGTCGAGCGTGGGAGCGTGCTCACGGCGGCAGTGCCAATACTGCCCGTATTGCAATTCTGGATAATGGCTTGGAATACAAGCCTATTAAGATCGACCCCTACGATCAGAGCTTCGTCTTGTCGAAGGAGGTTAGCGTTGCTGACATTGCCCGATTCTTCATGGTGCCCCTTCATGCGATCATGGCAGGAAAACAGACCTACGCTTCCAATGAACAGAACAACCTGGAGTTTATCCAAGGTCACGGCATGGCTCTCCTGAAGATGGTGGAAGAGGAGGATTCCTATAAGCTCCTCTTCGATAGTGATCTGAACCGGCTGAGGATCAAGCACAACCTGGACGGCCGCCTTAGAGGCGACACAGCAGCCAGAGCCAACTATTACCGAACGATGCATGATATTGGAGCCTACAGCGTGGATGACATCCTTGAACTGGAAGATCGTCCCTCTGTCCCCGGTGGCCACGTACGAAAAGCCAGCTTGAACTTTGTGCCACTTGATCAGTTTGAGGCACTGAGCATTGCCCGTAATGCAAATCAAAAGAAGGAGGTGGAACCGTAAGTGTTCCGAGTAAATAAGTCCGCATCTGTTGCTTCACCCACCGGAGCTCCTGATATGGCAGCCATTAACCGTCTAAGTCGCAAGGAGCTGACAGCGGAGGAGGTCTACACTTTCCCTGTCCGTTTGTGCGATGACATCGTGGATCGGGATAATGAGAAATTCCATCCCGATACCCTCAAGGAGCTTGCAACACTGTTCTTGGGGAAGCCCTTCCTCTTTGATCATATTTGGGCGGCCTCTAAGCAGACTGCACGAATCTATGCCACCCGTGTGGAGACAGAGGGATCGGTAACTTGCCTCATTTCCGATGTTTATATGCTTCGCCTTTCCGGGAACGAGGATCTGATCGCTATGATCGACGGAGGCATCCTGAAAGAGGTAAGCGTGGGCTGTGCCGTAGGCAAAGCCACCTGCAGCATTTGCGGCAAAGCCTTTTGGGAATGTGATCACCGCAGAGGCGGTGTTTACGAAGGCAAAACCTGCCATGTGATCCTGAGCGAGGCAAAGGACGCCTACGAGGCTTCCTTTGTGGCAGTTCCTGCTCAACCTGCAGCGGGTGTGCAGAAATCCGCTGAAATGTCCAATATGTCCATAAACGATGTGGAAGCCGCCAAAGCCCGGCTTGCCATCGAAAAATTAAGATTTGGAGGTTAAACAAAATGAGTCTTTTTAGAAAGTGCCAGGAGCTGAAGAATAAGCGATTCGCTCAGCTCGAAGCTGCCGAGAAGGCGTTGGAAGCCGGAGATCAGGCTGCTTACGACAAAGCCCTGGAAGAAGCCAAGAGCTTTGTGCCTGAGATCGAGAAGTGTGAAGCATTGCTTGCCGAAAAGTCCCGCTTCGGCACATCCGGCAGCCCTGCCCCCGAAAACATCTCTGCTCCCGGCACCCAGGGTACCTCTGCAGAGGATGTGTCCAAGGCAAAGCAGCTTTCTGACATCCGTAGCTGTAACGAGTATACTAACGCATGGCTGAAGGCTATGCAGATGGGAGCCCGTCCTGCTACTCATCACGATGGTCTTGAGATCCTGCATAAGGCTATGACCGTAGCCGGCGGCGATCCTGCGGGTGCAGATGGCGGATTTCTCGTTCCTGAGAGCTTCGAGCTCGCTGTACAGCGTCTCAGCAAGGACTATGTGGATCTGTCCCAGTTTGCTCATGTGGAGAATGTATCTACCCTGAAGGGCTGGCGGAATATCGAACTGTCTGCAGGCAGAGCACCTCTTAGCTCTGTGGAAGAGGACGCTCCCATCCCCATGGGCGAGGGTCCCAAGGTCAAGCGGATCGGCTATAACTGCCACAGCTACGGCGATCGTGTCGCTATCTCCGGTGAACTGATGTCCAATGCTCAGGGGCTTATGGACTACCTGGCTGAATGGTTTGCCGGCCGCTATGTTGCGACCAAGAACGGCCTGATCCTTGCCATGCTGAACAAGCTGCCCTTCACTGCTCTTACCGGGGATGATGATAATGCCAAGATTGCAGCTGTCAAGCGTATGCTGAACAAGGAACTGAACACCTTCCACTCCCGTGCAGCTATGTTCCTGACCAACGCCAACGGCTACGATGATATGGATCAATGGGTAGACAAGGACGGTCGTGCCTTCTTCAAGCCGGATATCTCCGGCGATTTCGACCGTATCAAGGGTCGCCGCGTAGTCTACGCTGATGTAGATCTGATCCCCGATATCGAAGAAGAGGGAGTCGCCTACGCTCCTCTGTACGGCGGCAATCTTGCAGCCTTTGCAGGTCTGTTTGTCCGTAACGGCATGACCATGAACACCACCAATGTTGGCGGCGAAGCCTGGGCAAAGGGCGGCTGGGAAGCTCGTGTCATGTGCTCCATGGATGCTCAGGAGATGGATTCCTCTTCCATGCTGAAGCGTGGCATTCCCGTCTTTTGGATCCGGAAGTCCGGCGCCTGTTAACGGCGCACTGCCGGATCGATCACGATGAGGATGACAGCTATTTGACAATGCTGTATCACGCCGCAAGAGACTATTTAGGCGGGGCAGGTATACAGGAGTCAGATAGCGAAAAGTATCACCTGGCGGCGTTCTCGCTTGTCCTGGAGTGGTTCGACGGCGGTGTGACCGGGAATTTGACCATTGGACTTCGCTCTTTGATCAATCAGCTCAAGCACGAGGCTGTGTCAAATCAGACAGATCCTGCCTTTTAGGAGGTTACTATGAACCGAAATCAGATCATTCATCTGGAGCGGAAATCCGGTACCGATTGGGAGCTGGTGTCTACTGTCCATGCCAAGGTTAACAAGGCTAAGGGAACGGAGGGCCTGGATGGTGCAGCGATCCAGGCTCCCATGACCCTGAACTTTGATGTCCGCTACAGCTCTGTAGTGGCTGCAATGCGGCTCAATACTCAGGACTACCGTATTCGCTACGGCAAAGACGGTGACGGACAGCCTGCCTTTTTCAAGGTGACGGAGTACGATGACTACTTCGAGCGTCACCGCAATGTCCGTCTGACGGGGGTGAGCTACCGTGGCTGAGCTGCCGCCTATCTCTCCCGGACAACTTGACGATGCTCTCCGGGCATTGCTGCAACAGTACGCTCTCCAAAAGGTGGACCGTCTGGATGAGCTGACTGCAGCAGCCACAAAAGAGCTTGTGCGTCTGACAAAGTCCGACGCTCCGATCGGTGCATGGGATAGATCTAAGAGCAGATCCCACTTCTTTGAATCGATAGCTTCTAAAAGGATTCAGAATTCTGCATTTGGGGCCAGCCGATTTTTGTGGTATGTCAAAGCACCCAACAGCAGGTTGACACATCTTTTGGCAAAGGCTCACCGGACGAAGGATGGCAGGATCCTTGCACCTAATCCCTTCCTGCAGAATGCCTTGCAGCGTGTTCTGCAGAATTACGATGATGCAATCAGAGGGGAGTTCGCTCAATGAACTTTGTAGATGTACTTTTGCAAAATGCCAAAATTCCCGGCGGCGAGACCTACTGGAACGAACAGCCCAGAGAGACCTATGCCGCATGGGGCGATACCATCCAAGCAGATGGCTCTGACTATCACAACGAGCTTCTGGACCATGATGTTGAGATCGAATTGTATGAGCTTATGGACAAGCCGGATCCGGAAGCTCACGAACGACTGCAGGAGGCTTTTAATGCAGAAGCCATGCACTGGAGGAAGGAACCTCGTGTTCTGGATCCTCAACTCCGGCTATTTATGACAAGATATACTTTCTCGTACACTGAGAGAGTGTAAAAATAAGGAGGATTAAATTTATGTCTGAACTTAATCGGCCTGTTCGTGATAAGACATCTGTCCCGATTGGAAGCGGGCGGTTTTATCTGGTTAAATGCCCGAGCCGTACGATGCCTTCTTTTGCAGAGCTTGTGGCACTTTGTGAAAGCGAAAACCTCATTGGTGAGACTACCGGTGGCGCAACCTTTAACTATTCCTGCGAGAGACACGAAGAAAAAGATGACCATGGGACTTTGTCTCGCAATGTTTTGATTGACGAAGCAGTGTCCCTGAAAGGTGGGCTTTTCTCATGGGGCCTCGATGCAATGGCAGATCTGATCAGTACTGGAAGAGTGGAAGAAGCCGATAATGGCAGATTCAAGGTGCTCCGCATCGGAGGCTTGGACAATGACAACGAAGAGACCTATGTTATTGTCTTTGAACACACAGATCCCAAGTATGCACCTCTGTATATTGCGATCATGGGCACCAACGGAGCAGGTCTGACCGTCCCCTTTGCTCGGAACAACACATCCAAGCTGGAGCCGGAGTTCCAAGCGGAGCCTCATGATAAGGGTGGTACTCTCGCACTGATCTTTGAGGATCGTGGCACTCAGACGGAAGCAACCGCTTCCACTACGGGAGATCAGCCTGCTGATAACGGTGGCGCTGAGCCCGATTCCGGCACCGAAGCCGAATAATCACAAACGGAGCTGTGCGTGACCCCTGTGGATCCGCACAGCTTCCAATGTAGGAGGATCTATGAAATTTCTTATTGTTTTCAACATGATCCTTGTGATCATGTTAATCATTTTCTGCTTTGTTTTGTGGAAGCGGAAAGCTTTTTCTGCACCTTCCACTCCTCCTGTGCAGCCTGTAGAACCACCTAAGAAAGCGGTGTCCAATTTGGACACCAGCTATGCAGGCTTAGATCTTAGCGGCACTCCCAGAGACACTTACAGGCTTGTCTTGCGTGATGGACAGGTTATACATCTGAGAACCCCCACCAAGGCTGTAGCAGACAGCTTTGAACGAATCGGCGTGCTCCTGCAGCGTATTGGCTGCGGGAGACAATCTGCTACTGAGGAGCAGGAGCTGTACCTGCTGGCATCTAAGATCCTGTCCCACAATACCGCAGCTCTGCAGGTAGATGCCCGGAAGATGATGGACGACCTGACCTTGGCAGAGCTGACAGAGCTGCTCAGTGACTACATGTCATGGCTCACGAAGGTTATTGAATCAAAAAACTGAAGCTGCCGTATTACCCGAAAGACGAGGACGGGGACATACGGCACGGATTCAAGACAAATACTTCATTGCTACGCTTGATTGCGGACTATGCCCATATCTCGATTGCGGATATCAATGATCTGGATATCATTGACTATCTGATTTTACGATTTGACGCCTATGTTCAGGCTCTGAGCCGGACGAAGGAAGGGCGAGAATACCTCGTCAACGCTTGGAACCGGATCCAGACGGAGCCGGACAGAGCTGCCCTCAGATCCTTAATGGCACAAGGAGGTGGGATTCGTGGCAACTGACCGTAGCCAAATCAAGGGCTTAACGGTGGAGATCGGCGGAGATGCCTCCGATCTGGATAAAGAGTTAAAATCAATCGAAAAACAATCCCGAAAATCTAACGAGGAGCTTCGGGATATCAATAATCTTCTGAAGCTGGATCCTAAAAGCACAGAGCTTCTTGCACAGAAGCAGGCTGCTCTTGCTTCCGCTATAGAAGGAGCCTCCAAAAAGCTGGAAACTCTGAAGGCAGCCGAGAAGTCTGCAAGGGATCAGCTTGAACGGGGCGATATCGGCCAAGAGCAATTCCGTGCCCTGCAGCGTGAGACTATCCGCGCCGAGAACCAGCTCCACAAGTTAGAAAAGCAGCTTGCCGATACGGAGCAAGCCGCCAAGGATGTGACACAATCTGCTGATGATGCCGCCGGTGCCGTCCGGGACGCCGGGAATGCTGCCGATACTGCAGCCCAGAAAACAGGGGATCTTGCAGATAGTCTGGATGACCTGAAGGGGAAATACCAGGATGCAAAGGAAGCTGCTAAGGATGCAGTATCCGATCTGGGAAAGATCGGTGCGGCAGGCATTGCAGCTGGAGCAGCTGTTCTTGTGCCGGCAAGCGGAAAGGAGGATGCCTTAGCATCTATTCAAGCCGGTTCCGGTGCTTCAGCTTCCGAAATGGTCCTGTATGAAAAGGGTATAGACGATATCTATGGTGAGGGCTTTGGTGAGGATCTGGACGATATAGCCAATACCATGGCTACTATTAAGCAGCTCAGCGGAGAGACTCGCTCTGATGCTCTGAATGACCTGACAAAGGATGCAATTGCCCTCCGAGATACCTTTGGGTATGAGACCCAGGAGAGCATGCGAACCTCTAAAATGTTGGTGGATCAGTTCGGGCTCAGCTACAAGGCATCCTTCAACCTAATTGCACAGGCGACCCAGAAGGGGCTTAACCGCAACGGCGACCTTCTGGATATCCTCAATGAGTACAGTGTTCATTTTAAGGGTCTTGGCTATGATGCCGAGGGCATGCTCGGTGTTCTGAAGTCCGGCGCTGCCTCCGGAGCCTTCTCTCTGGACAAGGTAGGTGACGCAGCCAAGGAGCTGAAGATCCGTCTGCTTGACACAGCAGACAGCAATACTGAGGCTCTTGCTCGTTTGGGCTTCGATGCAGAGGAATTCCGGAAGCGAATTGCAGCCGGCGGCCCTGCGGCTCAACAGGCAAGCTCTGAGGTGATCAATGCACTGCTTCTCATGGACAATCAGGTCGCTCAGAATGAGATCGGTGTAGCCTTGTTTGGAACCATGTGGGAGGATCTTGGTGTGGATGCCATTGCATCCCTGGCCAATGTCAACACAAGCATGGATTCCACAAAGGACACCATGCAGGAGATCCGGGACATTAAATACGGAACCACCTCCAATGAGTGGAAGAAGTTAGGCAGAACCGTGCAGACGGAGCTGATCACTCCTATGGGGGAGAAGCTGCTCCCCACCGCAAAGAAATTCTGCAGCTATTTAAGCCAGAATCTTGACAGTCTTATTCCTACCATCAAGAAGGTTGCTACCACAGCCGCATCCATCTATGTGGGCATGAAGGCGGCACAGATGGCAGGGGCAGTCGTGAAGCTGGTACAAGCATTTAAGGCTCTCAAAACGGCAACACTTGCCTCTAATGCTGCCATGGCTGCCACGCCCTGGGGCGCGATCGGCGCAGCTATCGGCCTTGTGGTCGGCTCTGTGATCAGTCTTGCCTCTGCGGAACGGGAAGCTGAAGAGGCTGCCAGAGAGCACCTGAGAGAGCTGAAAGCGGCTGCAGAAGAACAGACTGCTGTTTATCGTGATTCTGCTCAAGCTGCCTTCGATGCGGCTGCAGCGCGCCGGGATACAGCTGGTGCCATTAATGACGAATACGACAGCTACGGCAAGCTCATGGATGAGCTGGAGAATCTTGTAGACGCCGAAGGCAATGTCCTGAAGGGCAACGAGGAACGAGTAGACTTTATCCGTGGCGTCCTCTCCGATGCCATTGGGGAAGAGATCGAGCTGGTAGACGGTCAGATCCAGAAGTATCAGGATCTGAAGAACACCATTGCCGACACTCTGGCTCTGAAACGGGGCGAAGCAATGGCTGCCAAGCTGGAGGGCGACTACAACGAGGCCAAGGATACTCTCAGCGAAAAGCAAGCGGCATATGAGCGTGCTAATTCCATGATTCCTGAATACGAACAGAAAATGCAGGAATACGCGAATCTCCAACGTCAATATGCAGATCATCTTGCTGTCACCTTTGACGGAAGTGAGGAAGGCCCCTCTTGGGAGGTCGAATGGTCTGAGATGGCTGAGCAGATGGAAGCGGATATTGCTGAAGCTAAAGCATGGTTTGCCGAAGCCGGAGATGTATACGCAAATCAGCGGTATACCAGGGCTGAGTATGATGCCGCACGTGCTTCAATTGATCTCTATGAGGATTTGACAGAAGCTATTTATGGCGGCTCTACAGAACAGATCCTTGCGGCTACCAAGGCGATGGAGACCGGAATGGCCACATTCTCCCAGGGAGCAGCCTACACAACCTTGTATGATCAGGCTGTTGAATTGTATCAGGCTCATTCTGACGCCGTTAAAATGTCCCAGAATAAAGGGTCTACCTATCAGCAGAGCCAGCTTTCGGAGATGCAGGCTCTCGCAGAGAAAGCTGTTTATGAGGCATATATGGCGGCTCAGGCGCAGGGTGCTCCACAACAGATCCTGCAGAGCTTGGGGAAAATGATGGATAAAAATGAACTGATGAGTCAGGTGGGCCTGGAACGAATCCAATCATTCTCGGACACTGCAGCCGGCACTCTGATTGAAGCCTATGACAGGAGCTCTGAACTTGCTGCGGAAGGGCTTATTTCGTCCATTTCCCAAAGTTCCCTTGCTACTGCATCAACCATGACGGATGCTATTTGGAAGTCCTCTGAGGCTGCGTCTCAGAAGATGCAGGAAGGTCTTGGACAGGTTCAAAAAGCAATAAACAATAAAGAGCTTGTGGCAGTTGTCAGGATATCACCGGGCGATTTTGACACTTATCTCGGCGTAAAGTCTGCACATGCTGCCAGAGGGAGGTTGGAGAAGTAATGCAGCATCGAAAAATGATCATAGACTGCTTCGATACATGGGAGCATGGTCGGTTTACCATGACAGCTTTCAGCGCTCCTACTGCCCGTCCTCGGCAGATCCTGCAGACGGTGCCCGGATATGACGGTGATCTGGATCTCTCTGATCTTCCCTTAGGTCGTCCCGCTTATGAGTCCCGGACAGTCAAAGCCACCTTTGAGTGCTCCCGTGGATCCAGAGAGGAGCGACAGCGAATCTTCGACCGGCTCATCGCACAGGTCAACGGCCGTCAGGTTAAGATCAGCGATCCGGATCATCCCAAGAGCTACTTCTACGGCCGCGTATACATCACACAGGATTTTAATAGGCCAAGCTATGGACAGCTGCAGCTGGAGGCCGTTTGCGACCCATGGCGGTATTCCTCAGCTCTCTCCTGTGAGCTGGTCAAGATTCAAACACCATCAGATAACCTTCTTCTTGGAGCTACAGTGACCTATCTGGAAGATCTCAGCACTGCAAGCTCTAAAACAGCGGACACAGAGACTATCGGCTCCTTTACATCTTCCGGAGATATCGGTCGTATCAGCATGTGGATGATCGAGCTGGAGCCCAATACCTCCTACTTCGTCTCCTCTCGGATCAGAGATGGGCGGGGAACATGGGGCTGTGCGACAAAGGCTGAGGCTGAAGAGTGGACGATCGGCGGGATCCGGACAGATGACACAGGACTTGTATTCCTCAGAATGCTGTCTTACTCCACTGATTGGCTTGTGCTTTATCCCTTTGTTATTCTCCGTGCAGCGGATATTCCCCTGATCGATAATGGTGCTACACCGGCGAAGGCTTCCCTTGATCTAACAGCTCCATTCCCCGGAGCGACAATGTTTTTACTGTCGTATGGCACAACAGGAGCCTTGAACAATGTTTACAATGGATCAATCACACTTCAGCCGGGCAGGCAACCGCTTGTATTCTATTCATGGGGTGCTCCGGAGGCTCCTGTTCCCGTGTCCTGGAGAAGAGGTGACTTCTGATATGTACGAGCTGTATCATGAAATCGGCAGACACAGAGGACTTCTTGCCTCGCTGCAAGATAAAGCCTTTGTCGCATGGGACTTTTCCTTGAAGACGGCAGTGAATGACAGCGGCACCCTTTCTCTGACTGCTCTGTCAAGTAATCCTGAAGTGCCGTACTTGTCGCCCCTGGCCTCCGAGCTTGTGGTCGAGAAGAATGGTGTGGAGCATTGGAGAGGAAGGCTTCTTGCACCCAGAAGCGTACTGCAGGGCACGGTCCAGCTCACAGCCAAGGGCTGCCTGGACTATCTGCGAGATACGATTCAGGAAGAGCAAAGCCTTTCGTGCAGTGCTGCCGAAGCCTTTACTTTGCTTATATCTGCCCACAATGGGAAGCCCATAGCCGCAAACAAGCAGTTCCAACTCGGTATAGTTGATGTCACCGGAACCCCGAAGGACTTTCGTATATCCAACGGCGAAAAAACCTGGGATGTCCTTAAACGGCTCGTGAAACTCTACGGCGGCCGCATCAGACTCCGTCGAGTGGATGGGAAAAATATCATTGATTGGACTTGTGGAGCAAGACCTAAATGCTCCCAGGCAATCACCCTCGGTCTCAATCTGCTTGACTGTATTAAAAGCTCTGATGTAGACCGTTTGGCTACTGTGATTTATCCTTTTGGAAAAGTCACAGAGGATGCGACATTAACCGTAACCTCTGTGAACGATGGAAAGCCCTATGTCTGCGACACCGTAGCTGTAGCGGCATTTGGATGGATCGAGGATAGCGTTAGAGACAGCTCTATTGAGGATCCTGTAAAGCTTTTAGAAAAGGGTAGAGCAGACCTGGAGTCTCGCCTTTCTTCCTTTCATTCTGTTGAATTAACAGCAATAGATCTTGATGACTCTCACAATACAGAGGCTATTGAGGTTGATATGGATGTTGATGTCAATTTGATGGATAAGACCTTAACGCTTCCGTGCGTAGCTGTTGAGCGCTTTTTCTATGATTGCAAAAACACAAAAATAACTCTTGGCACCTCCATCCGTGCCTTGAGTGATATGATCGGAGGCTTAACATGATTTTTGATATAACGCTTAAAGGCCAAAGTCTGAGCGTCCCTTCAGACCTTGTACTTGCGGCAGGCGCAAGAGAGACTGTCTCGATACGCATCATTGCAGATGAAGCCTGGGACGGTTTGACTCTGACGTTGACCTGCAGAACGGTGTATTTCGTCGGTGTGGAGACAAGGACTGTATCTGCGCTTAATCCCTCAAACGTAACGATCCCGCACGAGAACCTGATTCCCGGCGCTCTCTATCTCGGTGTGACCGGTTATGGCGCAGATGGCTCAAAAAAGCTAACTACCGCAAAAATGGTAACGCCCATCGATGTTCATGAGTCAGAAAGCGATACTGCAGACGGCAGTACTGCAATAACGCCAGAATTAGGTGCACAGATCCTCGCTCAGATTGGCAATCTCGCAAATTTGAAAACGAGCGACCGTGAAACGATTGTGGCTGCTATTAACAGCATTTACACCTATGTGTATCAGGGACTTCTGGGAGCTTATGAGAAAGCTCTGTCAGACTTTGCAGATTGCGATCTGCTTGGTCTTCCCATTGTGGATGGTAATTCTGAAACAGGATTCACGCCCATGGAAGTGCAGAGTCAAGAGAATGAAAAGGACATCCTTCCTGTACCTACTGTAGGGACAGTGAAGCTCCTGCTCAAGAATGCATTAGATGTTCTGGCCGGTGAAGACATCGGAGCAGCTCCTGCATATATCCCGAATTTCAGCGGCACGGTAGACGATGCTCTGGATGCCCTCGCCTATGCGATATTCCACGGCAAATTAGGAGCATTCCGATCTGCCCTTACTTCATTTGGTGATTCAGACGCCGTAGGGCTGCCAGTTATGGATCCCGACAGCGAGACCGGCTTCTCGCCCATGCTGCTGGATCGTGGGAAAGATGAGGAGGGTCCGTTCTCGGTCCCTACAACAGCACGGCTGGCAGAGCTGTTGGAAGGTTTTAAAAGCGGCGGCCTGGACTTC
>JAGBGB010000291.1 GCA_017936205.1 Oscillospiraceae bacterium | reverse complement strand
TGCAATCATTCCGCCGATTTTCATAGAAACTAAGTATCCGGAGGACACAACCAGCGTATCTACAAACTGCATTCCCATCTCTGCCGCTGTCATCTTCCCAGCAGCTACCATAATACTATTCTTGATCGTCCCAAGAACAACGGTAACGGCAACACCCACAATCGTTGGGTCCGCAGACTTTAATGCTTCCCCAAACAGGCCTTGCTGAAACGCAGCCTGCACACCGTAGGCAACCGATCCACGCAAAAATGCTTCTCCACTTGTCGAAATCACTTTCGTACCGGACTTCTTCAACTGTACCAAGTCTATCTCACCATGCTTGATGAGATAGTCAATTGCTTTATACAGTTCAGGTACCAACTGTGTTATTGCTGTAATTGCCGCAGCAGTCAGACCTGCCTTCATTGCTTGATCCAAATATGCAACCCGTGCTTCCGCAAGCTGTGCTTCCTTTGAAATCCCATGTTTCTCTGGATCAAATCCACCATCCTGAGCCTCGCGCGCAATTGCCTTTGATTCCTTTATGGACAGTTCGTGAGAGCTGACACCTTCTCCATCTGAGACCTTGCCCACCAAATGCTCTCCCGTATCAGTATGAGCTGCTGATACATCCGGGCGGGTAAGCATGTCTTTTTCTGCTCGTCTTGCGGCCCATGCTTTGGCTTTATCAAGTTGTTCGGAAGCTATAAGTCTTTCTTGGTCATGATACTTGGGAAGTCTAGTATCACGATCAAGCGCAGCTTGATATGCTTCCGCATCTTTTGGTGTGTTAGCATATTTCAAACTGTACTGTCGACCGAAGTTGGTGTCAATGTCTACACTTCCATAACTATTTTCGTGAAGCGTGTATGCCCTATGAGCAGATCCCTGACGAATGGCCTCTAGGTTGAATGTTCCCGCATGGAATTCCTCAGCTACATAGCCTTTGAATTGCTCTACACCTAGGTGCAGATGTGGATGTTCATTAATGCTTCTCGCCAATTCGTCAATGGCTGCATTAATTTCTTGGATCCTTATGTTCTGAAAAGCAATTTGCTCATTCTGCGCCATAACAGCAGAATAATCAGCAAATGCACTTTTCGTTGCAAGGTCTGCACCCATCATCTTCGCCATAAAGTCCCAGCCGTATCTTACATCTTGTAAATCAGCCATACTCATCACCTTAGGCATTCATGAATATTTCGAGTCCCTCGTTATACATGTTAATGACTCCATAGAACAGCATCTGGCGCTCTACAGTATTCTTATTTCTAAAGTTTTCCTCCGTGAAGACAGATGCTTTCTCCGCCATGTCAACCATGCCATCAACAATGGTATCCTCGACCTTTTTGAGCAGATCCTTTCCCTTTGCGAAGAAGCCTTTCTTTTCTTCGCTCTCCTGCTTGACTTCTTCCTGCGGTTGTTCCTTGGTCGGTGCTGTTTTCGGCTTGCTGGCGTCCTTTATTGCCTGAGGAACCGGCATTGATTTAAGCTCGCTGTATTTGTCAACATGGCTGCGGATAAACTCCACAATTCTACTGACGAGTGACTTCTTCTTAAGCAGAGGAAGCGGCTTGGTAATGCGATCACGGATTTCTCCGGGATTCAGTACTCCCGTAAATTCGAACTCTGCCACTTCATCTCGCAGCATTGCCGGGTCGATATCCTCTTGAGCTGCAAAAGCCTCAATTTCTTCAGATTTCTGCTTGTTCTCAAAGTCGTTATATGCGGCATCAATATCCTCGCTTCCATCAAAGCCGGAGACCACTTGGTCAAGGAAAGCTCTGAGGATGTCAATCTTCTTATGCAGACGCATATTGTCGGATCGATCCAATTCGTCCTTAATATGCTCGATATCTTTGTCTCGGGTCTGCTTAGACTGGAAGTTGATATTTCTAATCAGATTCATAATGTAAGCAACATTAATTCTGTCGCTCTCCATCAGTTCGATACAAAAATCAACATCGTCCAGAACAGAAATCACTTCTTTGCCGGTCTGATGTTTGCGGTAAAGCATCAGGTACTTACTCTTATAGTCCTGGTACTCCTGATCGCTCATATCAAGGTTGCTACGATCAAAACGGAACTCCACAAATGTTTGGAGTGACAGCAAATAGCGGGTCAACTCCCGGAACAGGAGAACGAACTCTTTTTGATCATCCTCCGAATACAGCATATCGATGGACGCAGGGGTCGGAGCAATTTCCTTTATTTTTATAACCAGTTCATTGAACTTCTGAGCATAAAATTCAAAGTCCTTGGTCAGCACTCCCTCTGCCTGACCTTTAGAGAAGAGAGCCAATGCATCGTCGGTCTTCTGCTTAAGATTGCGGTAGCATACAATGATGCCCCAAGGTTTTGTTTCCTTCTCAACTCGATTGGTGCGACTATAAGCCTGCAGCAAATCATGGTACATCATGTCCTTGTCCACATACAAGACAGACAGAGGCTTACTATCAAAGCCTGTGAGGAACATATT
>JAGBGB010000290.1 GCA_017936205.1 Oscillospiraceae bacterium | reverse complement strand
AAAGTTTACCCCAAAACTCGACAAATTCCAAACTTTTCTTGACTAAAATCAAGGAAATCTTCGCATAACTCGGGGTTCGATTTTGAAAATCGGACTTTTTCAGCAGCCTCCATTGCGCGTCCGACAACCGCCAAGAATTGGTGGTTGTGAAAAATGTTGCGATTTTTGGAAAAAATACATTATTTTCGGTAGTTTTTGTGTTCATGGCGTTACGCCATGAACCGGACGCGCAATGCGCGCCCCTACGAATGGTGCGGAAAATCGGAATTTGAACGAATTTGGTCAACTTTCCACTTTCCACTTTCAACTTTCCACTTGATTTGGGCTTGGTTCTATTATACTATTAAAAATAAAAACTTGCAAGAGGTGATATTGTCGTTGCTTTTTTGGGGAATGTGTTATACAATATGGGGGAGTTGTTATAGAACAATCCGAAAAAGGAGGCTGTCATATGCAAATCGTTCAGGTGGCATCTGCAGGGACCTTGGAATCCAGCGATGCCTATGTGGAGGTCAGTCCCTCTCAAGAGGGGCTGTCTGTGGAAATTGAATCTGTGGTCTATGCCCAGTTTGGGGATGCCATTCGGACTGCGGCTATGGATGTGCTGCAGGAGTTTGGGGTGGATCGTGGAGCGGTTCGGATCGTGGATCGGGGAGCGCTGGAATGTGTGCTCCGTGCCAGAGTGGAAACCGCCCTGCTCCGTGGAAAGGGGGAGAGCTGATGCGTCGTTCTATGCTGTTCCTCCCCGGCAACAATCCTAATATGCTGATCAACGGCAATTGTCTGGGCTCGGATGCGGTGATTTTTGACTTAGAGGATGCGGTGGCTCCCGATCAGAAGGATGCTGCCCGTATTTTAGTTCGCAATACATTAAAATATATGGACTTCCGTGGCTGTGAGCGGATCGTGCGGATTAACTCCATCGGTACGCCCTACTGGAAGGAGGATCTGAAGGCACTGCTGCCCTACAAGCCCGATCTGATCCTGCTGCCCAAGACCGAGTCGGCACAGGACATTCTGACCATTGATGCCTATATGACAGAGCTGGGCTCCGAGACCGGGGTCATGGCACTGATCGAGACGGCTTTAGGGGTGGAGAATGCCTTCTTGATCGCCTCGGCAGCTCCTCGGCTGAAGGCCCTGTTCCTTGGGGCGGAGGATCTGACTGCGGATCTGCGCTGCAAGCGCACCAAGGAAGGCAGAGAGATCGAATATGCCCGTCACCGTCTGGTGGTGGCTGCCCGTGCGGCAGGGGTGGATGTGTATGATACCCCCTTCACCGATGTGAATGATGACGAGGGCATTGAGGTTGATGCGGCTCTTGCCAAGGCTCTGGGCTTTACGGGGAAGGCTTCCATCTCTCCCCGTCATGTTGAGGTGATCAATTCCGTATTCAGTCCGACCCAGAAGGATGTGGACTATGCCTATGAGGTCATGGAAGCCATTGCCCTTGCCAAGGAGCAGGGGAAGGGTGCCATTTCTCTCCACGGAAAGATGATCGATGCGCCCATCGTAAACCGTGCACAGCAGACCATTGCCACGGCAGAGGCTCTGGGCATGAGAAGGGGGGAGTTCTAAATGTCGAAATTAGTAAAAAGCATCCGTGAGGCTGTGGAGCTGTGCGCCTTGAAGGACGGCATGAGTGTTTCCTTCCACCATCATTTAAGGAACGGGGACTATGTACTGAACATGGTCATGGAGGAGATCGCTGCTGCGGGGGTCAAGGATCTGACCGTCAATGCAAGCTCCCTTTTCGATGCCCACGCTCCCCTTTTAGAGCATATTGAGAATCAGGTGGTCACAGGTCTGTCTGCGGATTATATTGCGGCAGGGGTGGGAAGAGCCCTCTCTCAGGGGATCATGGACAAGCCCGTGCAGTTCCGCACCCACGGGGGCAGACCCAATGACATTCGCTTGGGCAGAACCCCCATTGATGTGGCATTCATTGCGGCTCCTACGGCGGATCCCATGGGCAACTGCTCAGGCAAGTACGGAAAATCTGCCTGCGGCAGTCTGGGCTATGCCTTCGCAGATGCCATGTTTGCCAAGAAGGTGGTTGTGATCACCGACAATTTGGTGGACTATCCTCTGGCGGATTATTCTATTTCCGAGAACTTTGTGGACTATGTGGTTTCTGTAGATGCCATCGGCGATCCCAAGGGCATTGTGTCCGGCACCACTCGGATCACACGGGATCCTGTGGGTCTTGTTATGGCATCCCATGCGGCGAGGGTCATTGAGGCTTCGGGACTTCTGAAGGAGGGCTTCTCCTTCCAGACGGGAGCCGGGGGAGCTTCTCTGGCGGCTGCCAAATTCCTGAAGGAGATCATGCTGAAGAAGGGCATTCAGGGCAGCTTCGGCTTAGGCGGCATTACGGCTTACATGGTGGATATGCTGCGTGCAGGCTGCTTCCGCACCCTGCTGGATGTGCAGTGCTTCGATTTAGATGCAGTAAAATCTCTCCGTGAGGATCCCCGACACAGGGAGATCTCTGCCCTGCAATATGCGGCTCCCACAGGCAGAAGTGCGGTGGTGGACAGTCTGGATGTGGTGATCTTAGGTGCTACGGAGATCGACACGGACTTCAATGTGAATGTCCATACGGATTCCAACGGCTACATTATGGGTGGCTCCGGCGGTCACAGCGACACGGCCGCAGGGGCAAAGCTGTCTATGATCATTGCACCTATGTTCCGTGCCAGATTGCCCATTGTTACCGATCGGGTCAAGTGCATTTCCACTCCCGGTCAGGACATTGATGTGCTGGTCACTCAGGGGGGCATTGCAGTCAATCCCCGGAGACAGGATCTGCGGGAGAAGTTAGCCGCAGCGGGTCTGCCTCTGGTGGATATTGCGGAATTGAAGGAAAAAACGGAGCGGATCACCGGAAAGCCTGCACCCTGCCCCAAGGGAGACCGTGTGGTGGCAGAGGTCATCGGTCGGAACGGTGACTTGCAGGATGTTATTTATAATGTAAAGGAGTAAGCCTTTCATGAGAGAAATACAGGCTGCGGAGCTGACCAAGGTGGTCAAGAGACTCTGCATTGAGGCAAATTGCTATTTGCCCAAGGATGTGAAGGATCGTATTGAGCGGTGCCGAGAGGAAGAGCCTTGGGAACAGGCAAAGGAAATTCTGGATCGGATCGTAGAGAATTATGAAATCGCAGATACTCGCTTCCAACCCATTTGTCAGGACACGGGGGTTGCCTGTGTGTTCCTGAAGATCGGGCAGGAGGTGCATATAAACGGCGATCTGGCAGAAGCCGTCAACGAGGGCGTCCGTCAGGGCTATGCCGAGGGCTATCTGCGCAAGTCCGTAGTGGGCGATCCCCTGCGGAGAGTGAATACCGGGGACAATACCCCTGCGATGCTGTATACGGAGCTGGTTCCCGGTGACAGGATCGAAATTACAGTGGCTCCCAAGGGCTTCGGCAGCGAGAATATGAGCCAAATCAAGATGCTCCGTCCCTCTGACGGAGTGGAGGGGGTCAAGGACTTCATCTGCAAGGTGGTAGAGGAAGCAGGCCCCAATCCCTGCCCTCCCATTGTAGTTGGGGTGGGCATTGGAGGCACCTTCGACAAGGCGGCTTATTTGGCAAAGAAGGCGCTGATGCGGCCGGTGGATCAGCGGCATGAGGATCCCTTCTATGCAGAGCTGGAAGAGGAGCTGCTGCAGCGGATCAATGCTCTGGGCATTGGGCCTCAGGGCTTCGGGGGCAAGACCACGGCTCTGGCTGTGAATGTAGAGTATTTCCCCACCCATATTGCAGGCTTACCTGTGGCGGTGAATATTAACTGCCATGTGACCAGACATCAGAAGGAGGTGCTGTAAATGGCAATGAAGCTGACGGCTCCTCTGAACGAGGCTGAGGCACGGAAGCTCCGTGCCGGGGACAGCGTGCTGCTGTCCGGGGTGATCTATACCGCAAGAGATGCAGCCCACAAGCGGCTGTGTGAGCTGGTGGCACAGGGGAAGGAGCTGCCCTTCCCCATTGAGGATGCCATGATTTACTTCGTAGGCCCCACTCCCGCCAAGGAGGGGCAAGCCATTGGTTCCGCAGGCCCTACCACCTCTTATCGGATGGATGCTTACAGCCCCATTCTGATCCGTGAGGGATTAAGGGGCATGATCGGCAAGGGCAAGCGGGGCACGGAGGTGGTGGCTGCCATGCAGGAGCATGGGGCTGTGTACTTCGGTGCCATCGGCGGCTGCGGAGCCTTATTGAGCAACTGCATCAAGAAGGCAGAGATCGTCTGCTACGAGGATCTGGGTGCAGAGGCTGTCCGCAGATTGGAGGTAGAGGATTTCCCGGTGGTCGTGGTCATCGACAGTGAGGGGAATAACCTGTACGAAAGCGGAAGAGCTGCGTATTTGGAGCAGCGGTAAGGGAAGGTCCGATGAATCGCTTTGTGGAGCGATCAATCGAGTGGAAAGTTGAAAGTGGAAAGTGGAAAGTTGTCGGTATCCCCTGCGGGGATGATTTTTAAATATAGGCTCCGCCGGGAGTCGGTCAAATTCCGATTTATCGACGAGTGTTCCCTACGTAGGGGCGCGCATTGCGCGTCCGCGAACCACCATAAAATGGTGGTTTGTTAAAAATGTTCGGATTTTTT
>JAGBGB010000289.1 GCA_017936205.1 Oscillospiraceae bacterium | reverse complement strand
TTCTTTGACATACATGGTACCATCCTTTCAAGCCTTTGCTTTTGATACCATTTTATCATGTCAGCTGTCCGTTAAATGGGACTTTGCTTGCAATATTTTGTGCATACCTTACTAAAGGTGATAACCTAAATCGGAATTTGACGGAGTTTTGAGGGGGGCTATCGCACTTTTCATAGGTGCGGCGGTCTATTTCTTCGGCTTCCAAAAGCGGATAATCAAATAAAACGAATCGGACTATGTGGGATTCATGAGATTTGGCAAAAAGCATATCAAAGGGCTGACTCGTTTTTGGCGAGCCAGCCCTCTGTTTGTTTCTTATTCTGCCTTGAGCTCGTAGAGAGAGCCTGCAACGATGTCTGTGGAATCAATGCCGGTCATAGCATATTCCCCATCGATGTAGAATGCCCAGTACTTGCCGTCCTTCTCATAGTCGTAGGTCATGCCGTTGACGGTCTTGACATACAGACTTCCCGTTGAGGTATCCCCCGCAACAAGACCCAGTTCCACCAAAGCATCACCAACGGTGGTCTTGTTCGTGCGGATGGTTGCAGTAGCAGCCTTACCCTCTGCATCCGTTACGGTCAGAGTGAACTCTGTTCCGCCCTCGCCCAGAGTCTGACCATCGGTGAAGGTTCCGGTGGTAGGGGCTTCGGTCTCCTTGTCATCGCTGCATCCGGTGAAGCTCAGTGCCATAGCCGCAATCAGCACCGCACACAGGACCAACGACAGCAGCTTCTTCATGCTGTGTTTGTTCATTGTGCATTCTCCTTTTTGAAATTGAAAAGATTCCTCCCTCAGTCGGAGCCGCGACTCTGTGCAGGAGGTTTTGTTCCTCAGGTCTTCCGACTTGGCACGGTATGCCTCCACCTTCTCGGCTTTCACCAATGGTGCTGTCCCCACCTTGCGGCTGTGGGTCAGAGGATTCCTTTCTGTGTGCCTCACGGCGACGGTCTCGTACAGGACTCTCACCTGTTTCTCCGAAGAACACAGGTATTGTAGCACACAAACCTACTCTTTGCAAGTGCCTATCTGCTGTTTTTTCAGAAGGAACAGAAAATCCTCCTTGGACAAGCTGCGGATATACTCCTCGGGATCTATCGCTGCCAACACCCCTGCATAATCAGAATACTCAGGAGCACAGCCCAAAAAGGCATCCGCCAAGGGTGCAGGATCCTGATTGGTGAAAAAATCTCCATGAAGCTCCGAACGGCTGATCCTCCCCTTCTCGATTCGGAAGTGCAGTTCTACCGTCCCGCAGCCCTCGATCCGTCCGGAATAGACCAGATCACAGGGAGGAGACTGCCCGAAGTTCCACTGTGGCAGGGCATAGCGTTCTGCCCGAATGGCTTCTATGGCATCCAGATCCTCTTGATTCAGAGTATACGGCTCCATAGGCTGTCCCGCAAAAAGCTGACGTAGGAATCGATCTTTAAATTCCGCCAGGGTCGTTCCCTGTGGAAGATGGCGAGACAAGGTGGTCATACGGCTGCGAACAGAGGCAACCCCTTTGCTGCGGAGCTTTTCTGCGGTAGGCTTGAGAGCTTGAGCAGCAGCCTCTAAATCCGCATCGAAGAGCAGGGTTCCGTGGTGCATGACCCGTCCTTCCCTGACATACTGGGCATTGCCGGAGATTTTCATACCCTGAACAGTAATATCATTGCGACCGTTGACCTCCGCAGGGGCACCTAATTCCCGTAGGGTCTTTGCCACAGGATCACAGAACAGGCTCAGATCCAAGCGGCTGCTTGTTCCGTCCTGCACAAAGGTGAAATTTAAATTCCCAAGATCATGATACACCGCTCCCCCACCGGACAGACGGCGGACCACCTGTATATGCTTCTCCCGGACATAGTCTGCATTGATCTCTGCATAAGCATTCTGATGCTTGCCAATGATCACCGACGGTGCATTCTGCCAAAGCATAAAATAGCTATGCTCCCGTGGCAGCCGATCAAAAACATACTGCTCCACCGCCAAATTAAAGGTCGGATCCGTGGTGTGCAGTTCAATATACCTCCAAGCCATAAAATCACCTCTCAGAAAACAATAATGCTATCGTCTGCAAATTCCGATTTATCGTACCATTCGTAGGGGCGCGCATTGCGCGTCCGACAACCGCCAAGAATTGGTGGTTGTGAAAAAAGTTTCGTTTTTTGTAGAAATTACATCTTTTTCGGTGGTTTTTGTGTTCATGGCGTTACGCCATGAACCGGACGCGCAATGCGCGCCCCTACGCAGCGGTAAATCATACTGTTCGACAAATCGGAATTTGGCGGTAGAATGTGGGGATGGCGGGAAATGGGCTGTCTCACCGGGTTGGTGAGACAGCCCCTTGCTTGTTGATTATTCGAAGCTGTAGCGTAAAATGGGGTTACGGGCGGCACGGACCTCGTCGGGTCTGCCGATCTGGGCATTGTGAGGAGCAGCATGCATATAGTCGGGATCCGTCTTAGCCAGCTCGAAGAGCTTGCGGAAGATCTCTGCTGCCTCGTCCAGAGTATCCCGGCTCTCGGTCTCGGTGGGCTCCAGCATAAGAGCCTCATGGACGATGAGGGGGAAGTACATTGTGGGGGGATGCATGCCGTAGTCGATCAGGGACTTCGCCACATCTAAAGCGGAGACACCGGTCTCCTTCTTGAAGCCGCTGAGATCCAGAACGAACTCATGCATACACAGGCGGTCAAAGGCGGGAGTGAAGGTGCCCTTGATCTTGCTCTGCAGGTAGTTGGCATTGAGCACTGCATTCTTTGCAGCCTCGGGAACGCCTTCCTTGCCCAGAGTCAGCAGATAGGTCAGAGCCTTAATGACAACTAAGAAGTTGCCATGGAAGCTGCGGACACGGATGCCGTCCTTGTTGGGCAGATAGGGAGCCAGAGCAGCCTTGCATCCAACAGCACCGCTGCCGGGACCGCCGCCGCCGTGGGGAGTGGCGAAGGTCTTGTGGAGATTCAGGTGGATGCAGTCGAAGCCCATATCGCCGGGGCGAACAACACCCATAACCGCATTCAGGTTTGCACCGTCATAGTAGCACAGGCCGCCTGCCTCATGCACCAAACGAGTGATCTCCAGAATATTCTCATCAAAAATACCAACAGTATTGGGGTTGGTCAGCATAAGACCTGCGGTATCCTCACCGAGGACAGCCTTCAGAGCCTCTAAATCCACGCAGCCGTTGGGAGCGGAGGGAATGTTGACCACATCGTAGCCGCACATAGCCGCAGTAGCAGGGTTGGTGCCGTGAGCGGAGTCGGGAACGATGATCTTTCTTCTCTTGCTGTCTCCACGGGCATCGTGGTACTGCTTGATCAGCATGACACCGGTGAACTCCCCGTGGGCACCGGCTGCAGGCTGGAAGGTCATATCGTCCATGCCGGTGATCTCGCAGAGGTATGCCTTAGCGGTATCCAGAGCCTCCTTGCAGCCCTCTACAGTATGGGCAGGAGCCAGAGGGTGAACAGCGGTAAAGCCGGGGAGAGCTGCGGTCTCCTCGTCGATCCGGGGATTATACTTCATGGTGCAGGAGCCCAAAGGATAGAAGCCGCAGTTGACACCGTGGACTCTCTTGTTCAGCTCTGTATAATGACGGGAGATCTCCGTCTCATTCAGCTCCGGCAGCTTGGGGGCTGCTTCACGGGTCAGCTCTGCAGGCAGAGCGACCTCCTCCACATCACAGGGAGGGAGAATGGCGCAGCGGTGACCGGCAGCGCTCTTTTCAAATATCAGCTTCATGCCAGCACCTCCTTCACGATGGCAACAGCCTTGTCCAGCTGTGCCTTGCTGACCTTCTCGGTGGCACACCAGAGAATGCCATCGTCCACAGGCAGACCGCCCAGAATGTCAGCCTGCTCCAGAGCCTTCAGGACCTCCTCTGCCTTGGGCAGAAGGGTAAGGAACTCGTGGAAGAATTCGCCCTCATGCTTCAGGCTAACACCGGGGATGGAGCACAGCTCCTTTGCCAGATAATGTGCCTTGGACATAGACTGCTTGGCAGCCTGTGCAATGCCCTCTGCGCCCATAGTAGCCATATAAACACCGGCAGTCAGAGCGCACAGCGCCTGATTGGAGCAGATGTTACTGCTTGCCTTCTCACGGCGGATATGCTGCTCTCTTGCCTGAAGGGACAGAACATAAGCTCTCTCGCCCTTGCTGTCCACGGTCTCACCGACGATTCTGCCGGGGAGCTTACGCATATGCTTCTGGGTGGTGCACATGAAGCCCAGATAGGGGCCGCCGTAGCTCAGGGGCATGCCCAAAGGCTGTCCTTCGCCTACGGCTACATCCGCACCGCACTCACGGGGGCTCTTCAGCAGTCCCAGAGAAATGGGATTGCAGCCCATAACATACATAGCACCTGCCTCGTGAACCAGTTCACCGATGGCCTGTGCATCCTCGATCATGCCGTAGAAGTTGGGCTGCTGGACATAGAAGGAGGCGACCTCGGGGGTCAGCATTTCCTTCAGAGCCTGCAGATCAGTCTTGCCGTCCTTGGCAGGGACGATGCGAAGCTCGTCACCGGTACCGTAGCAATAGGTCTTGACAGTCTGGATGGTATCAGGATGGGCAGCAGCGGAGATCAAGGTCACACGGCGCTTGCGGTCACGGCACATAGCAGCAGCCTCCGCTGCGGCAGTGGCTCCGTCATAGACAGAAGCATTGGAAACATCCATACCGGTGAGCTCGCAGATCATGGTCTGATACTCAAAAATAGACTGCAGGATCCCCTGGCTCATTTCAGCCTGATAGGGGGTATAGGCAGTGAGGAATTCTTCCTTTGCGGGGATATACTTCACGATGCTGGGGATGTAGTGGTCATAGGCACCGGCTCCACGGAGCACAGTGGAGAACACACGGTTCTTTCCTGCCATTTCACTGACCTTACGGATCACTTCCAGCTCGCTCATGCCGCCGGGAATGTTCAGGGCTCCGTCTTCCAGATACATCTCCTCAGGAACCACAGAGAACAGTTCACGGAAGCTGTTCAGCCCCAGAGCCTGCAGCATTTCCTGCTGCTGCTCAGGGGTGGAAGGCACATAGCTTCCCATATTAGCCCTCCTCGGCGCAGAATGCCTCGTAGTCGGCTGCAGACAGGAGCTCTTCCCGGTCGGTCTCGTTCTCTACCTTGATGATCCATGCATCATAGGGCTCTTCGTTGAGCATTTCGGGGCTGTCCAGCAGCTCCTCGTTAATGGCACAGACAGTACCGCTAACAGGGCAAACCAGATCGGAAACAGCCTTAACGGACTCTACATCGCCGAAAGCCTCACCGGCAACGACCTCGTCACCGACCTCGGGCAGGTTGATGAACACCAGATCGCCCAGAGCATCCTGTGCATAGTCGGAAATGCCGATGACAACAACGCCGTCTTCTTCCTTGACCCACTCGTGAGTCTTGCTGTAAAGCAGTTCATTGGGATAATTCATTCTTAATTCCTCCAAAAGTTAGTATCAAAATTTATTTTCGCTGTCAGACAAGGGCTGAACAGCAATCTTCCTTCTTGGTGCCTTATGCCTGATATACTACAGGAATGGCATGGGTGGCATCGACCTTCATATGGCAGCGAACAATGGCAGCCTTCAGCTTCTTGCCACGGACATCGATCTGCACCGTGTCGCCTACCTGTACATCACTCTTCAGGTAAGCAGTGCCGATGGAACGGTTCACAGAGCCGTTCTCGGTCATATAAGGAACCATGGTGCCGCTGGTGATATAGCCCAGCTCCTCTTCTCCACGGTAGACCTTCATACCGGCTCTCATAACGCCACGGTCAATGAGGCAGATATGGTACATCTTCTTCTCAACACCCTGGGTCTGAGCCTCCAGAGCGGCTCTGCCGATGAGATCCTTCTTCTCCTCCGTCAGGCTCACAGCGAAGCGGGACAGGGGCACTGCGTAGATGGGAATGTCCTTCCCATCTGCATCGATGCCCATTTCATGACCGTACAGGGGCAGACCTGCCTCCAGACGGAGGGTATCACGGGCACCCAGTCCCGCAGGCTTGGCACCTAACTCCAGCAGGCGGTTCCACAGCCACTCCGCCTCAGCAGAGTCTACGAAAAGCTCATAGCTCAGGGGCTCACCGGTATAGCCGGTACGGGCGAGCTTGATCCGTCTGCCCTCGAAGTCCAGAATGTTCAGGGCGTTCCGCCTTGCCTCGGTCAGAGTCTCAACACCGGCGAAGCCCTTCAGAAGAGCCTCGCTATCGGGGCCCTGAATGGCAATGGATGCACAATCCGCGGTCACATTGGTAACGGTGCAGTTATAGCCCTCAACCTCACGGGCAAAGTGGGCAAGATCCTTATCCGTATTGGATGCGTTAATGACTAAGAAGTAATGATCCTCCTCGAAGCGGTAGAGGTAGGCATCGTCCACAGCGCCGCCCTCGGCATTGGGGATAATGCAGTACTGTGCCCAGCCCAGCTTCAGGGAAGCCACATCGCTGGAAAGTACCTTCTGCAGGAAAGCAACGGTATCCGGGCCCTCGATCCGAACCCGTCCCATATGGGAAACATCAAAGAGGCTGCAGGCAGTACGGGTGCACAGATGCTCCGCAACGATCTTGCTGGGGTACTGGATCGGCATTTCCCAGCCGCCAAAGTCCACCATAGAAGCTCCTGCTTCCAGATGGCAATTATAAAGCTGGGTGCGTTTTAATTCGCTCATAGTATCCTCCTTAAAATATAAAAAGACACAAAAGCCCCATACAGAGCTCCTGTGCCTTCGTATTTGACCTGAGAGATTCCCCTTACGGGTTGCTCCTACGGTGTGCTAATGCACTCTCCGAAGTTTCGTCCCGATCCGGTTCTTTTGCCTGAGAGCTTCTGCATTCCCCTTCGGCGCTGCATACGCAGTCTCTCCCGGATCGATCATCCGACACCTATTCATATACCTCGATTATAGCACGATAGGTAACAAAAGGCAAGACGAAAATAGAATAATTCTCCACAGAAAATCGACCTAACCAATGCTGCTCCTTATCATCGCCGGCGCCCATTTGCTCAACAAGCCGTCAAATTCCGATTTATCGTACCATTCGTAGGGGCGCGCATTGCGCGTCCGACAACCACCAAGAATTGGTGGCTGTGAAAAATGTTTCGTTTATTGGAGAAATTACATCATTTTCGGTGGTTTTTGTTTTCATGGCGTTACGCCATGAACCGGACGCGCAATGCGCGCCCCTACGAAGGGGTAAATCAAACTGTGCGATAAATCGGA
>JAGBGB010000005.1 GCA_017936205.1 Oscillospiraceae bacterium | reverse complement strand
GTCTTAGTGTAGTCCGTGGTATTCAGCTTGGGCAGGGTCACCGTGGTCGTTGCGGAACAGCGAGAGCAAGTTCCTGTCAGCACACCGGTTGCGGAGGTGGTGGGGGCTGTGGTTGCCTTATAGTTGGTGTAGTTATGCCCCAGTGCATTGGTATAGGTGTCCTTGTAGCTGTTGGAGCAACGGCTACAGGTGTGGGTGGTATAGCCCTGTGCGGTGCAGGTAGGCGCTGTGACCTTGGCGGTATAGCTGTGTCCCAGAGCTGCAGTGGTAGCTGTGAAGGTGAAGCTGCCGTAGGTGGTAGTCTTCCATTTGTAGCTATCTGTACCGCTGGCAGTACAGGTGGCTGCCTTAGTCACGGTCTTGGTGTAGTCTGTGGTATTCAGCTTAGGCAGAGTCACGGTAGTAGTCCCGGAGCACTTGGAGCAGGTTCCGGTCAGGGTGCCTGTTGCAGCGGTGGTGGGATTCTTGGTTGCTTTGTAAGTGTAGCTGTGACCGGTTGCATTCGTGTAGGTATCCTTGTAGCTGTCGGAGCAACGGGAGCAGGTGTGGGTAGTATAGCCCTGTGCGGTACAAGTAGGTGCGGTAACCTTGGCGGTATAGCTGTGTCCCAGAGCCGCTGTAGTAATATCGAAGTAATAGCTTCCGTAGGTTGTATTCTTCCATGTATACCTCTGGATACCCGTCTCGGTACAAGTGGCGTGGGATATCACCTTAAGATCATAGTCGTTGAGCACTATTTTCGGAAGGGCGACCGTCGTTTTGCCGGAGCAAACGCTACAGGTTCCCGTCAATACACCCGCTGCGGATAGGGTCGGTGCGGTAGTAACCTTGTAGGTATAGCTATGCGCTACATTCTTACTGTAGCCGCAGGAGCAGCTTGCCTTGTGATTGGTGGCATCTACGACGGAATAGGTATAGCTGTGTGCAATGGCGTTATACTGTGCAGTAATCGTGGTATTTGCAGTAATATTGGTCAATGCCTTGTCCCAGCTCTTAAAGGTATAATGATTTTTTGTATCATATGCCTTTGTAGGAGTTGGCCCGTCATAGGTAGCGCTCTCACCCTTATTGACCAGCTGCGTTGCAAGGGTCTTCCCTGCCGCATCCACGAAGGTAACAGTATAAGCGGGAGTGGGCAAGCCTGCCAAAGTACCAACATACATGTAATCAATGGTGACCGTACCGAGCTTGGCAGAGTCGGCACTCTTGATGTTCATAAAACGAACACCAAAGGAGGTGATCTTTGCTGCGTTCTTGAAGGTTGAAGACAGCGGTACTGTGATCACCTGATAGGAACCCGTCTTAAAGGTGAAGGGAGCATTCAAATCCCCGTACTTGATGGCATCGACCCCCTTGGCATTATCATAGTGGTATTCCAGTTGGATCGTATTGTCGCCTGTATCCACAACATTATCCAGCTTGAAGCGGATCTGGAAGTATTCTGCCTTAGTAGGTCTGTAGTTCAGAGGTGCGTATCCCCCTCTGCCGTTCCACGGGAATACTCCGTATGCTGTAGAGGTCATGAACTTGGGGCCGGGCTGCTTCTCTCCCTCCAGGTCATCGCCAACCTTGACGATCGCTGTACCCGCTGCATTATCGATGGAGAAGTTGGTGTAATTCGTCCCTTCCCCCTGTGCAGTGGCATTGGTTCCCCAGAACGCCTCTGTAGGACGGTCAAAATTCCGGTATCCGTAGCTGTGGCTACTGTAACGGGCAATGTCCGTATCCGTATTTGTAAAATGGAACAGAAGATTGTCCGGTTCAGGCACAGATTCCATAGGACCTACATATACATAGTCGATGGTTACGGTGGCATTCTTGCCGGGAGCAGAATTGATTTTATTTACAAAGGGTCGGATGGTTGTGATCTGTTCCGCATCCAGATAATAAGAGGAGTCCATGGGGAACAGAAGTGTAAAATATCCTTTATTTACGACCTTCGTCAGATCAAAGCTCTTGGAGTCATTCCGCTGCTCGCCGGGTGCCAGATCTCCATATCCATAGAACAAGTTGAACTCAGCGGTTTTCCCGTCTGTGTCGGTAGATACTGCATCGTCGATCTTCAACCTAACCTGACAGCAATCCTTATCTCCGGGAGTAAAATGCAAGGGATACTGAGCAACTGTATTGTTCTTACTGGATTGAATGTAATGATATTTCGTAGAATCCGAGGGAAGAACCGTAAAGCTGATTGCACCATCAGAAATGGAAGGAGGTGTGGTTCTGGAGCTCTGGTACCACCAGTTAGATGCAAGATCAAAGTTCAATCCCCCATAAGGCCGTGTATTATAGCGCATCTGGTCTGTGTTGGTATTATCAAAGCCAAAATACAAATGATTCTGTTCAGGCATCCAGGATTTAGGACCAATGTATATGTAGTCGAACGTGATTTTTGCCCGCTTGCCTGAAGCATTCTGAATTTGGTTGACAAAGGGACGGATGGAAGTAATGTTTCCCTTCCAGTTGGCATCCATAGGAATGGTGTAGGAAACAAAGCCCTTGTCTACCACATCAGACATTTTAAACGCCACACGGACAGACTTACTGTTGATCTCAGACTTGTCTACCCCATAGAACAGAATGAATTCGCCGTATCCGTTTGTTTTTGAAGAAACCGCATTATCGATCTTCAGACGAACCTGACATACATCCTCGGGACCCGCTGTATAGTTCAGAGGGTGATTTTCCCAATAAGTGCCGGTCTCGATATAATGATAGGTCGTAGTATCTTCTGCCTTAACGGTAATGCTGATGTTGCCATCTGCAACAACAGTGCCGTCAGTTCTGCCACCGGGAGTAAACCAGCTGGTAGCCAGGTCATAGTTTACATTTCCATAAGTCTTCCTGTTATAGCGAGACTGATCCTTGGAGGTATTGGTATAATCAAAATACAAATATTCCGCATCACGAACGAAGCCGAAGTAGTCCAGATTGGCGAGATCCTTTCCTGCTGTGCCGGATGCCTGAACAAACAGCTTATGCTCTCCGGCAGGGATGGTCTTGCTTAAATTGATGGTCTTCACCCCAATGGCAGAATCAGCAGCAAGAGTATAGGTCCCGATCAGGTTTCCGCTGGAAACGGAATCTATATAGAACTTTAGAGTAGCACCCTTTAAAAGACCACGAACACCAAGCCGGAGCTGATACTCTTTCCCGTTAAAGAAGATATTCCGATATTCCAGCCATTCCCCGTTACGCAAGTTGTTGACCACCTTGTTCATAGAGGAATCCGCTTCTAAGGGCAGGGAGAAATAAGCATCCACAGAGCTCATATTCTGGAAGCTCTCTGCCTGAATGGTTTCGCTGGAAGCTCTCTGACGATTATAATCATACAGATAGTCAGCCAACTCGCTGGCTCTGTCCGTCTGGATGCCGTCAAAGCCGATCCCAAGCATATATGCCCATGTTTTCTCACTATCAGGTCTGCCGCCACTCCATCCACCGGTGCTGATGGTAGAACAATACAGTGCAATATTATTCTTGTCGCAGAAGGCATCGAAGGAGCCGGTGATCAGGCTCTCGCAGTTGGCAGCATTGGTGGCGTTATAGGTAACCTCCACCGCCTTCAGATAAGTGCCGTTATTCAGATGCGCCTGCAGAGTAGACTCATTGGGTGTGCCCATAACATGCATATAGATAATGCTGTTCTTTACATCCGCTTGAGTGATCTTATCAGAGGGATAGGCTGTGTTCCAAGCGTTCGCCGCCGCTGTAGCCCAAGTATTTAGGGTAGATACACTCTGAGAGATCTTAAAGTACGCATTCCCAAGCATATCCTTCTCACGAAGGAGCTTATAGCAGGCTACGAAAACAGCCTGAGAGCTGCATTTATCAATCGTGACCATAGTTCTGGGACCATGAATCGCCATGAGATCCAGACAATCGTCAAAGCGAGCTACATTGACGGTATCTCCGGAAGCAGCAGCCTTCCCATAATGGGATGCATAATTTGGCAGGGTGTTCATGATCTTCGCCTGAGTTGCGGTCATGGTGAACTTTGTAGTTCCGCTGCCACCCTGTTCGGGACGCAGGGGCATGGATTTCAGTTGTGACCAGTTATAATCCGCAACCTTCCCTGTATAGCCCACAACATTGCGGTCGATGGTAGTATCGTGCATCAAGGCAAGAACGCCGTCCTTGCTCAGCATCACATCCACTTCTACCGCATCGATGCCCATAGCAATAGAATGGTAGATAGCAGGCAGAGAATTCTCCGGTGCCAATCTCCACGCAGACCTATGGGTAAAAGACATGGGGATCTCCTTCTCAAACTTGCTGATCCCATCCTGTGCGCCATGACTCGGTGCAGGATATGCGGCTGCTACAGGAGACAGCTGCAGAAGAAGGATCAAAGCCAAAAGAAGAATCGGAATCCGTTTAAACATAATATTCAACCTCCAATATAATATAATCCAACCATATTATACCAGTAAAAGCAAAGACTGTCAATTCTCAGTGAGCATATTAAACATATTTTAGCTGTTTTGCCACTTGATAAAGATGAAATATTATGTTATAGTTAAAAAACTTGAGCTACAAACAGATTCTAAGGAGAAGCGTTATGAAAAATGAATTCAAGTACATCATCCACAACAACGGAGATACGTCCCGGAAGGACCCCTCTAAAGCAAAGGAAATGTTCCCTATGGAGCGTGCATGGGATGCACGGAGATTCCATCGTCAGATCCCTAACTACCATATGACCCCTCTGGCTGCACTGCCCAATCTTTCCCAGCTTTTAGGTGTTGGCGGTATCTATGTGAAGGACGAATCACTGCGTCTGCACATGAGCTCCTTTAAGGTCATGGGCGGTTCTTATGCTGTTTATCGACTGGTCAAGCAGCTCTTAGGAAAGGAAGACGAGGATCTCAGCTATGAGTATTTGCTCAGCAAGGAATGCCATGATGCTCTGGGAGATGTGGTGTTCTGCTCCGCAACAGACGGCAACCATGGTCGTGGTCTTGCATGGGCATGCCAGAAGCTGAATCACCCCTGTAAGATCTATGTCCACAGCGAAACCAGCCAGCCCCGTATCGATGCCATTAAGCGTTTCGGTGCCGAAGTCACAGTTGTGCAAGGCAACTATGATGATGCTGTCCGTCAGGCAGCCGCAGATGCGGAGAAGAATGGCTGGTATGTGGTATCCGACACCTCTTGGGAGGGCTACGAGGAGATCCCCACATGGATCATGCAGGGCTATACCTCCATCCTGTTGGAGGCTCAGGAGCAATTCTCCGGTATGGGCATCGTGAAGCCCACTCATGTGATCGTCCAAGCCGGTGTCGGTGCTTTGGCAGCTGCAGTTGTAGGCTTCTACAGCGCACTGTTCCCCAATGATCCTCCCCTGTTCATTGTGGCAGAGCCGGATCAGGCTGCCTGCATCTATGAGTCCATTGCGGCGGGAGATGGCAAATGCCACACTGTAGAAGGAGATCTGGCAACGATTATGGCAGGCTTAGCTTGTGGCGAGCCCTCCCCCATTGCTTTCGACATCCTGAAGAACAATGCAGATATTTTTATTCAGGCACCTGACAATGTTGCTGCCCGTGGTATGCGTATTCTGGGGTGTCCCCTCCACGGTGATCCCATTGTTATCAGCGGAGAAAGCGGAGCCCTTCCGTTGGGTACTCTCTTCGCACTGTGCACTGATGAGATCGATGAGGAGCTGAAGAATGTTCTGAAGCTGGATGAAAATTCCCAGATCTTCATGATCAATACAGAAGGAAATACCGACCCCATCGAATTCCGTCGCATCCTGTGGGACGGCAAGAACCCTGTTCCCACTCGGTTCCAGATCCAAGAATAAGCCGTAAGCCAAGGAGGCTGACTCAAATGAACTGCTCCCTGTCAAGTAGACAGATGAAAAAACAAAAAATTGTTTCTCCAGGATCTCAGAAATGAGGTCCTGGTTTTCTTTTAGGCAGCCTCCAATAAGCTACGGTAAGTTGCCGGTGGCAGACAGTTTAGCTTATGC